>NZ_JBJQLG010000009.1:0-240498 GCF_046486495.1 Escherichia sp. WS3227_2 | reverse complement strand
TAAAGCCATGATTCAGTGTGCCCGTCTGGCCTTCGGATTTGCTGGTATCTATGACAAGGATGAAGCCGAGCGCATTGTCGAAAATACTGCATACACTGCAGAACGTCAGCCGGAACGCGACATCACTCCGGTTAACGATGAAACCATGCAGGAGATTAACACTCTGCTGATCGCCCTGGATAAAACATGGGATGACGACTTATTGCCGCTCTGTTCCCAGATATTTCGCCGCGACATTCGCGCCTCGTCAGAACTGACACAGGCCGAAGCAGTGAAAGCTCTTGGATTCCTGAAACAGAAAGCCACTGAGCAGAAGGTGGCAGCATGATACCGGACATTATCCTGCAGCGTACCGGGATCGACGTGAGAGCTGTCGAACAGGGGGATGATGCATGGCACAAATTACGGCTCGGCGTCATCACCGCTTCAGAAGTTCACAACGTGATAGCAAAGCCCCGCTCAGGAAAGAAGTGGCCTGACATGAAAATGTCCTACTTCCACACCCTGCTGGCTGAGGTTTGCACCGGTGTGGCTCCGGAAGTTAATGCTAAGGCGCTGGCCTGGGGAAAACAGTACGAGAACGACGCCAGAACCCTGTTTGAATTCACTTCCGGCGTGAATATTACTGAATCCCCGATCATCTATCGCGACGAAAGTATGCGCACCGCCTGCTCTCCCGATGGTTTATGCAGTGACGGCAACGGCCTTGAACTGAAATGCCCGTTTACCTCCCGGGATTTCATGAAATTCCGGCTCGGTGGTTTCGAGGCAATAAAATCGGCTTACATGGCCCAGGTGCAGTACAGCATGTGGGTGACGCGAAAAGATGCCTGGTACTTTGCCAACTATGACCCGCGCATGAAGCGTGAAGGCCTGCATTATGTCGTGATTGAGCGGAATGAAAAGTACATGGCGAGTTTTGACGAGATGGTGCCGGAGTTCATCGAAAAAATGGACGAGGCACTGGCTGAAATTGGTTTTGTATTTGGGGAGCAATGGCGATGACGCATCCTCACGATAATATCCGGGTAGGCGCGATCACTTTCGTCTACTCCGTTACAAAGCGAGGCTGGGTATTTCCCGGCCTTTCTGTTATCAGAAATCCACTGAAAGCACAGCGGCTGGCTGAGAAGATAAATAATAAACGGGAGGCGGTATGCACAAAGCATCTCCTGTTGAGTTAAGAACGAGTATTGAGATGGCACATAGCCTTGCTCAAATTGGAGTCAGGTTTGTGCCAATACCAGTAGAAACAGACGAAGAATTTCATACGTTAGCCACATCCCTTTCACAAAAGCTGGAAATGATGGTGGCGAAAGCAGAAGCAGATGAGAGAGACCAGGTATGACAACCACTGAATGCATTTTTCTGGCAGCGGGCTTCATATTCTGTGTGCTTATGCTTGCCGACATGGGGCTTGTTCAATGACACCTCAGCAAGAAAACGCCCTTCGCAGCATTGCCCGTCAGGCTAATTCTGAAATCAAAAAAGCCAGACAGCATTTTCCGGATAAAAACGTCGATGACATTTGCCGTAGCGTACTAAAGAAGCACCGCGAAACGGTAACGCTGATGGGATTCACACCGACTCATTTAAGCCTGGCGATCGGCATGTTGAACGGCGTCTTTAAGGAACGATGAACATGAAAAGCAAAATCATCAGGGAGCTACAGGCTCCTTTTTTATTATTCGCATTCACCCTCAAGCGTATTAACCAACAATTCAGGGATTAATGAAAGATGGCAGACATCATTGATTCAGCATCAGAAATTGAAGAATTACAGCGCAACACAGCAATAAAAATGCGCCGCCTGAACCACCAGGCTATATCTGCCACTCATTGTTGTGAGTGTGGCGATCCGATAGATGAACGAAGACGCCTGGCCGTTCAGGGTTGTCGGACTTGTGCAAGTTGCCAGGAGGAGATCGAACTTAAGAACAAACAATGGGGACTGTGATGGCCTCAAAGCAGCAAATTTCAACATCGTCCAACTGAGGTGTAAAAATGTTCAGAATCATTTTTCCTAACACCTGGTACGTCGACCACCACGGCGCTCCCTGCAAAATCCTGCGTTCTACCCACAACAAAGTTCACTACATCCGAAAAGGCAGAACATGTATCGCCAGCATGTTCCGCTTTAATCATGACTTTGAACCTGTGAATAAAGCTGATGCAGATCGGATAGCAGAAGAGATCGAAACGGCAGAACACATTAAGAAGTTACGTGACATGCGTTCAAAAAGCAGAGGTAACCATGGAATCATACAGCCTCACACTCGATGAGGCCTGACAGTTTCTCAAGATCGCCAGATCTACCGCAACCGACAATAACCGCCACTGAACGGTTTATTTCTTTATGGAGAAACCATACAAATGACAATCAATATTCAGCCGATTCTAATAAACCGCGAGCGTGTTCAGGAGATGCTTGGTGGTATCTCCAGAACTACTTTTTACCGGAAGCGTAAACAGTGGGAGCAATCAGGGACACCATTCCCTCGGGAAGTGGAAGAAATCCACCCACCGAAAGGCGGCGCCCTCTTTCGCTACAAGGAAGTTATTCAGTTTTGCAAAGATAAAGGATTGATTTCCGAACACTCTTGAATTTTCTTAGCCCATAATTCTGCTGCGTCCTGCTGCTCGGGGATGTAGTCATACTGGTCATAAACAGCCAGCATCCCCGTGAGCTTATGCCCGAGAATTTTCTCCGAAACATGAGGTGCTACTCCAAGTTCAGCCATTTTTGTTTTGCACGTTCTGCGCAGATCGTGCAATGACCAGTGCTCGCCCCCCATAACATCTTCTACCTGTTCTGCAATAGAAATTAGGGTGCTGGCAGACATTGGGCGATTTTCCTGTAACTTAGCCGGAGGAAATACGATTGACAGATCAGGGTATAGATCAAATACCTGCTGCAAATAATCTGCTGCGAGTTTTGAAATACCGCGAACAAATCGCTTACGCGTTTTTGAGTTCTCTTTCGGTATAGTCCATTCTCTAGACTTCAGATCAAAATCAGTCTTCTTAGCCAACCGCAATTCAACACCACGACAACCAGTTAACGCAACAATTCGAATAAACATTTTGTTTTGCCACGACATTTTCGTTTTGTCGATGGCATTCCAGAATGCGCCTATCTCAACATCGTTAAGAAAACGTTCGCCATTATTAGGTCTACTGCCGATATCATTAATCTCAAGAAGCATCAGTGCATTTGATGTTATGCGTTTTCTGCGTAACGCATAGCGGATCACTTGCTTCATCTTCACCAGTACATTTCCCGCCTGTACGGGTGACCCACCTTTTGTTATGCGAATGAATATTTGCTCCCACTCTACAGGACTCATTTCATCTGCAATCAGCTTACCGTAATTGTCGGTGATGTGAAGTTTCAGCATCCGCTTCCAGTATTCGTACTTCACCATCTCTTTTACTGAAGGAGTATCAAACCACTCGTCAACTAGGGTACTGATGCTTGGGGAACTTGATGCAATATCTTTGGCTTTCTTCCTTTGCATGGCTGGGTCTTTACCCTTCTCCAACCACCCTTTACACTCTTCCAATGCATCGCGAGCTTCCTTAAGCGACATCTTCCCGTACGTTCCGAGCTTTAACCTGGCGGGTTTTCCATTGAAACGATAGCGGTATTGAAAGGTGATAAGTCCCTTCGGGCTGATCCTGACAGAAAGTCCGCCTCCGTCAGCTATCTCCTCAGGTCCCTCATATGCTTTTCCGGATATACGTCGCAGCTTTGTATCGTTGAGTGCCATCCTAATACCTGTTCGTCATCGTCAAAATTGGTACACAATTTGGTACACAAATTTTACGACACGAGAACGATTGAGATGAACTAATTTGAAACAGATAAATCCAGAAAATCAAGGTGTGGCGCGGGATGTATGAAACAGGCAGAAACAAGAGTGAATGCAATGAAATCTCTGATGTTACTTACACGAAAGATCACATACAAAGAAAAATTTGTTTATTAACAGTTCATTGCGAAACCATCTAGCCAACAAATGCTAAATTGGTTCGCAATCAGGTACACAAATGAAAGACATTAACCTCTCACCTTCCACCCGGTTGAGCGATGTTAACACTAAAAAAAGGGAGATTGTACCTTTCCGTTTCACATTGATTCGATTCGCAATTCGTTTGTAGTGAGTACACCAGCAAAACGCTTAAAGAACAACTGATAACATCACGGAGCGTCTGAAAGGTTTACTGCGAGCGGATTTACAGCAGCATAAACTGAATCCAGCAAAGTTCGTTGCATGATTTGGCGGTAGTATTTAAACGATCATGAGATTAATGACGAACTGGTCATATCACAATGATAAAAGTGACACAATTCTTATAGCAATTTTTCGTGCACATTTCATTCTGGCGATAATAATTAATTATCATCCTCAAAACCTCCAGACATATATAAGGCGAATAGATTATGAGTCAAAACGACATTATTATCAGAACTCATTATAAGTCTCCTCATAGAATGCACATCGATAGCGACATACCAACGCCTTCATCAGAGCCTATTAATCAATTTGCGTGCCAACTCATCACCCTACTTGATACCTCTGACTTAAGTTCGATGCTGTCATACTGTGTTACTCAGGAATTTACCGCAAACTGTCGAAAAATATCACAAAATTGTTATTCCACTGCCCTTTTTACCATTAACTTTGCCACTTCACCCATCCATGCAGAAAATATACTCATTACATTACACTATAAAAAAGAAATCATTTCCTTATTACTGGAAACCACGCCTATTAAAGCTAACCATTTGCGAAGCATACTGGATTATATTGAACAGGAACAGTTAACTGCCGAAAATCGTAACCATTGTATGAAACTGTCTAAAAAAATCCATAGAGAAAAAACTATACAACCAACAGTAAATCTCAATGGTAGTGCATTTTTTTTGCAATCTCCTTCTGACGCTATTTTTTGTCGCCATCTGTCATTGCAATACGCCCTTGATTCACTGAGAAATGGAAAAGGCAAAGTCAATCTGATTAAACATTACTCCTCCGTTGAATCCATACAGCAGCATGTCCCCTTAGTCCGGGACGCGGAGTTCAGATCATTACTTCGCCATCCTCCTGCAGGGAGTCGCGTTATCGCGAGTAAGGATTTTGGCTTCGCTTTAGATATTTTCTTCTGTCGAATGATGGCAAACAATGTCAGTCATATGTCCGCGATTTTATATATAGACAATCATACTTTGTCAGTAAGGCTACGAATAAAGCAGTCAGCGTATGGGCAATTAAATTATGTTGTGTCCGTTTACGACCCGAACGATACCAACGTTGCCGTCAGAGGCACCCACAGGACAGCACGGGGCTTTCTCTCGCTCGATAAGTTCATCAGTTCAGGTCCCGATGCTCAGACCTGGGCTGATAGGTATGTTCGCAACTGTGCAATTGCTATTCTGCCCCTATTACCTGAGGGAGCTCCAGGGGCTATTTTCACGGGTATCGCGACACGAATGCCATTTGCTCCTATACATCCATCGGCAATGTTGTTAATAATGGCCACAGGCCAGACTCAACAGCTTATTACATTATTCAAACAGTTACCCATACTCCCTGAAAAAGAAATCATTGAAATAATAACTGCGCAGAATAGTGTTGGTACACCTGCTTTATTTCTGGCTATGATGAACGGACATACTGACAACGTAAAAATATTTATGCAAGAAATTCAGTCACTGGTAGATAATCATATCATTCATGAAGATAATCTGGTTAAATTACTGCAAACTAAAAGTGCTAACGAAACACCTGGACTCTATATCTCCATGTTGTATGGATTCGATGAAATAATCGATATCTTTCTGAATGCATTAACCACTCCAATAACACAAGAGCTTTTAAGCAAAAAAATGGTGATGGATATTTTAGCAATGAAAACACGTGATGGTGAGCCAGGATTATATGCCGCAATGGAAAATAATCACCCTTTGTGTGTCACACGGTTCCTCTCTAAAGTTTATGGAATCGCTGTTAAATATAACCTCAGCAAAATTAACATCATGGATTTATTAAAAGGCGCAACAGCACATGGAACCCCTGCTTTATACATCGCCATGAGCAAGGGTAATAAAGACGTCGTGTTATCTTATATATCAACGCTGGATACTTTTGCAAAAAAATATTCTTTTAGGCAACATCAGTTATTCACACTGTTGGCCGCTAAAAATCATGACAACATATCAGCTGTTCATATAGCCATTCATCATAATCATTATAAAACAGTAGAAACATATTATGCAGCTATAAATGTAATCAGCCAAAGCCTGAGCTTTAGTTCAGATGAACTACAGGCGTATTTATAACTAAATATTTACGATGTATATGTTGATACATATACTTTAAACTCAATAACAGTGACCGGGTGCACAACGCCACCCGACGGCTGTAATTGCAAAAAATCCCTTGTTGCCTGTCCCTTTTGTTACACTCCGTTATCACGCACAAGAGATATGCAGGACACTGGTATGCCGACTAAACGCTTTGATAAAAAACACTGGAAGATGGTGGTGGTGCTACTGGCAATCTGTGGCGCTATGTTGTTGCTACGTTGGGCAGCAATGATTTGGGGCTGAGCAGTGACAAACGAAAATAGCCAGACCGCATACTACGGTCCGGCAGATGATGTTACATGCTGTAGCCCAGCGATAAGGTTGTCCGACGATCGGTATGTTCCGGTGCAGACTCTGGAGGTTCAGAGTTCCATGTGACGTTGTAAGCCACCTTCAGTCCAAAATGTTCATTAATAGCAACATTTAATGCGCTTTCAGAGTTCAGCGTTGTGTCTTCCGCGCCAAAGACGGAAACACCCTGCGTAAATTTAGCGTTGTCAGTCAACTGCCATGCATAAGCCCCGGAGGCATAACCCAGCGGCTGGGTTTCACTGGCATTGTCGGTATATTTGTCGTAACGCACACCTGGGCCGAATTCAAAGCGGAAACTGTGTACCGGGCCATTCAAAAACTGACGACCATAACCCGCGGTCAACACATCGCGCTCTCGATAGCCGTTATAACGGTCTGTCAGCCAGCTTGCCTGACCAAATAAATAGTCATAATCAGTTAAATTAAAACGGCTACGCCCGCCCGCCGCATATTTTTCTGAAGAACGCTCATCATTAGAAGAAGTATTACTGGCGTTCCCCCACAGCGACCAGGCAGTGGTTTGTCCATACCAGGTCATGGTGGTGTCAGCCGTAAGTGAGGAGCTTTTCGTATTGCCTGATTGTGCAAGATATCCTGCGTTCAGATTACCTTCGAAAGGTTTTTTAGCGCTGGCAGGATCGTCCATGACAGTAAAAACGGAATCATCGGCAGCTGCATTCAATGACGCAAACATGCCCCCCGCCAACATAACGATGGCAGGAACTGTCTTCAAAAGCTTCATTTATCAAGAGTCCGTACAACAAAAAAAGAGACCTTCGCGGTCCCGGAAACTTTCTTAAGGATCAAAGATTAGCGTCCCTGGAAAGGTAACGAATTATAAAAAGGCGCGAATAACTTAGCAATGTATTCTTATTTCATTTTTTGAATAAGCATGTGGCGAAAACAGATTTTTATTTATATATATTTATCTGCAAAATTTTAAATAAAGCTCTAATAAATCATATTGTTAATTTCTTCACTTTCCGCTGATTCGGTGCCAGACTGAAATCAGCCTATAGGAGGAAATGATGGTACGTATCTATACGTTGACACTTGCGCCCTCTCTCGATAGCGCAACAATTACCCCGCAAATTTATCCCGAAGGAAAACTGCGCTGTACCGCACCGGTGTTCGA
The DNA here is from genome assembly GCF_046486495.1 of Escherichia sp. WS3227_2. NCBI lineage: Bacteria > Pseudomonadati > Pseudomonadota > Gammaproteobacteria > Enterobacterales > Enterobacteriaceae > Escherichia > Escherichia sp. WS3227_2. Next base: position 232,681 of record NZ_JBJQLG010000009.1, on the reverse strand, counting down.
ACCCGGGGGCGGCGGCATCAACGTCGCCCGCGCCATTGCCCATCTTGGAGGCAGTGCCACAGCGATCTTCCCGGCGGGTGGCGCGACCGGCGAACACCTGGTTTCACTGTTGGCGGATGAAAATGTCCCCGTCGCTACTGTAGAGGCCAAAGACTGGACCCGGCAGAATTTACACGTACATGTGGAAGCAAGCGGTGAGCAGTATCGTTTTGTTATGCCAGGCGCGGCATTAAATGAAGATGAGTTTCGCCAGCTTGAAGAGCAAGTTCTGGAAATTGAATCCGGGGCCATCCTGGTCATAAGCGGAAGCCTGCCGCCAGGTGTGAAGCTGGAAAAATTAACCCAACTGATTTCCGCTGCGCAAAACCAAGGGATTCGCTGCATCGTCGACAGTTCTGGCGAAGCGTTAAGTGCAGCACTGGCGATTGGTAACATCGAGTTGGTTAAGCCTAACCAAAAAGAACTCAGTGCGCTGGTGAATCGCGAACTCACCCAGCCAGACGATGTCCGCAAAGCCGCGCAGGAAATCGTTAATAGCGGCAAGGCCAAACGAGTTGTCGTTTCCCTGGGTCCACAAGGGGCGCTGGGCGTTGATAGTGAAAACTGCATTCAGGTTGTGCCACCACCGGTGAAAAGCCAGAGCACCGTTGGCGCTGGTGACAGCATGGTCGGCGCGATGACACTGAAACTGGCAGAAAATGCCTCTCTTGAAGAGATGGTCCGTTTTGGCGTAGCTGCGGGGAGTGCAGCCACACTCAATCAGGGAACACGCCTGTGCTCCCATGACGATACACAAAAAATTTACGCTTACCTTTCCCGCTAACTGAAACATTCCCCCTGCATTGGGGGAATCACCACCAACCTGTCGGCAACGCGTTTCTCCGACTATGCTCAAAAGTCATGTGATAACAAAGGGGTGAACTATGGCCAGTGGCGATCTTGTCCGTTATGTCATAACCGTCATGTTGCGCGAGGATACATTGACTGAAATTAACGAGTTGAATAATTACCTGACTCGCGACGGTTTTTTGCTCACCATGACGGATGATGATGGAAATATCCATGAGCTGGGGACTAACACTTTTGGACTTATCAGTACCCAAAGTGAAGAAGAAATTAGAGAACTGGTTTCGGGGCTTACCCAAAGTGCAACCGGCAAAGATCCTGAAATCACCATCACGACCTGGGAGGAATGGAATAGCAACAGAAAATAAATGGTTTTTGGGCAATAATCAGTCTGTGGTGTGCGTTAGCTCGTGTTTTTACACCGCATTCTTGCGCTAACCTTATGATCTGGCAGACAACATGGGAGAGACATCATGTGGCAGGCAATCAGTCGTCTTTTGAGCGAGCAGTTAGGTGAAGGCGAAATCGAACTGCGTAATGAACTGCCTGGCGGAGAAGTCCATGCCGCATGGCAGTTGCGCTATGCAGGACGTGACTTTTTCGTCAAATGTGATGAAAGGGAACTGCTTCCCGGTTTTACCGCCGAAGCCGACCAACTGGAGTTACTGTCGCGTAGTAAAACCGTCACCGTGCCTAAGGTTTGGGCAGTTGGCGCTGACCGTGACTATAGTTTTCTGGTGATGGATTATCTCCCACCTCGCCCGCTGGATGCGCATAGCGCATTTATTCTTGGTCAGCAAATTGCGCGTTTACATCAATGGAGCGACCAACCGCAATTTGGCCTCGATTTCGATAACGCGCTCTCCACAACTCCCCAGCCCAACACCTGGCAACGTCGCTGGTCAACTTTTTTTGCTGAACAACGGATTGGCTGGCAGCTGGAACTGGCGGCAGAAAAAGGGATCGCTTTCGGCAATATCGATGCCATCGTCGAGCATATTCAGCAGCGTCTGGCCTCGCATCAACCGCAGCCTTCTCTGTTGCACGGCGATTTATGGTCCGGCAACTGTGCGCTGGGTCCGGATGGCCCGTACATTTTCGACCCGGCCTGCTACTGGGGTGACCGAGAGTGCGACCTGGCGATGTTACCGCTGCATACTGAACAGCCGCCACAAATCTATGACGGCTATCAGTCAGTATCCCCGCTACCTGCCGATTTCCTTGAACGTCAACCGGTTTACCAACTCTACACGCTGTTAAATCGTGCAAGGTTATTTGGCGGTCAGCATTTGGTTATTGCTCAGCAGTCACTGGATAGATTATTAGCAGCATAATATGGGGTGAGGATAATGGCCGCTCCGTGCGGCCTTTTGATTAAATAAACCCCAGCAGAGAAAAGAACACATAACCTGCAGCAATACAAATAACCGGCAGGATATACAGCGAGAAAAACTGCAGGAAAATAGTATGGTGCGGCACAACAATACGTGACTCAATTTGTTCACGCGTTAGCCCCTCTTCCCCTTTGGCTTTTTCCAGAATGAGTTGATCTTCAACACCTTCCCGCAAGAAGCGCGCCTGGCGACTCATCCGGGCACCGGAATCCTGCAACGCCAGCCCGACAAAAATCAGGATGAAAATCACCCAGAACATAACGTTCACGCCACCATTAAAATTGGGCGTCGGGGAGTTATACCAGAACAGATTCAAAAAAGGCGTATTCGCCTGCATCATATCGATCATGACATGAGTAAAGTCGAGCATGACCGCATTAATGCCTTCCTGGTTTTCCTGCCGGGTATTCATAAATTTCAGCAAAGAAATCAATGTAGAGATCAATGCAGGTATAAAAATCACCCAACCCAAAATCCTTTTCAAAACAGCAATGCGTCCAGCTTGTTGATACGTCATGAGTTCTCCTTGATTAAGACGCGTCGTTTCACTTAGTTTACCTGTAGATATCTGTTTTCGCCCATTCTTTAAAGGCGATATGATAGGCGCTTAATCATAAGCACGGCTTAATACCTTACACATAATGCTCTAAAGGAGAGGTTGTAATGTCAACCCCGCGTCAGATTCTTGCTGCAATTTTTGATATGGATGGATTACTTATCGACTCAGAACCTTTATGGGATCGAGCCGAACTGGATGTGATGGCAAGCCTGGGGGTGGATATCTCCCGTCGTAACGAGCTGCCGGACACCTTAGGTTTACGCATCGATATGGTGGTCGATCTTTGGTACGCCCGGCAACCCTGGAATGGGCCAAGCCGTCAGGAAGTAGTAGAACGGGTTATTGCTCGTGCCATTTCACTGGTTGAAGAGACACGCCCATTATTGCCAGGCGTGCGTGAAGCCGTTGCGTTATGCAAAGAACAAGGTTTATTGGTGGGACTGGCCTCCGCGTCACCACTACATATGCTGGAAAAAGTGTTGACCATGTTTGACTTACGCGACAGTTTCGATGCCCTCGCCTCGGCTGAAAAATTACCTTACAGCAAGCCGCATCCGCAAGTATATCTCGACTGCGCAGCAAAACTGGGCGTTGACCCACTGACCTGCGTAGCGCTGGAAGATTCGGTAAATGGCATGATCGCCTCTAAAGCAGCCCGCATGCGTTCCATCGTCGTTCCTGCGCCAGAAGCGCAAAATGATCCACGTTTTGTATTAGCAAACGTCAAACTCTCATCGCTGACAGAACTCACCGCAAAAGACCTTCTCGGTTAATAACCAGGGGCAGTGATCACGCTGCCCCTGGTTCTTTATCTGAATTTGCATTCAACTGGCGGATTAATCGTCAATTTAAGAAAAAGAGTTACACCGTCACCACTTCCGCGCACTGTATAAAAATCCTATACTGTACGTATCGACAGTTTAGTGAGTTTTATCATGACGGCGGAAGGTCACCTTCTATTTTCTATTGCTTGTGCGGTATTTGCCAAAAATGCCGAGCTGACGCCCGTGCTGGCACAGGGTGACTGGTGGCATATTGTCCCTTCCGCAATCCTGACGTGTTTGTTACCGGACATCGATCACCCAAAGTCGTTTCTTGGGCAGCGATTAAAGTGGATATCAAAACCGATCGCCCGCGCTTTTGGGCATCGTGGTTTTACCCACAGTCTGCTGGCGGTATTTTCGCTGCTGGCAACCTTTTACCTTAAGGTTCCTGAAAGCTGGTTCATTCCGGCTGATGCATTGCAGGGCATGGTGCTGGGTTATTTGAGCCACATACTTGCCGATATGCTGACACCCGCCGGTGTTCCCCTGCTCTGGCCATGCCGCTGGCGTTTCCGCTTGCCTATCCTGGTTCCCCAAAAGGGCAACCAACTGGAACGTTTTATCTGCATGGCATTATTTGTCTGGTCGGTATGGATGCCCCATTCATTACCCGAAAACAGCGCTGTCCGTTGGTCATCGCAAATGATCAATACCTTGCAGATCCAGTTTCATCGGCTTATTAAGCATCAGGTTGAATACTAAAAAGGCAAAAATCACCTTTCTGGAATAAGCAATTCCATTTGAATATAAGAGCCAGCTCACAGTTCTGTTAATCTTGCGCCAACACTATGACTGCTACGCAGTGATAGAAATAATAAGATCAGGAGAACGGGGATGAACTTTCCATTAATTGCGAACATCGTGGTGTTCGTTGTACTGCTGTTTGCGCTGGCTCAGACCCGCCATAAACAGTGGAGTCTGGCGAAAAAAGTGCTGGTGGGTCTGGTGATGGGTGTGGTTTTTGGCCTCGCCCTGCATACCATTTATGGTTCTGACAGCCAGGTACTTAAAGATTCTGTACAGTGGTTTAACATCGTTGGTAACGGCTATGTTCAACTGCTGCAAATGATCGTTATGCCGTTAGTCTTTGCCTCTATTCTGAGCGCGGTTGCCCGTCTGCATAACGCATCACAGTTAGGCAAAATCAGTTTTCTGACCATCGGAACGCTTTTGTTTACCACGCTGATTGCAGCGCTGGTCGGTGTGCTGGTCACCAACCTGTTTGGTTTGACGGCTGAAGGTCTGGTTCAGGGTGGTGCAGAAACTGCACGTTTGAACGCCATCGAAAGTAACTATGTTGGTAAAGTCTCTGACCTGAGCGTTCCGCAGCTGGTCTTGTCCTTTATCCCGAAAAACCCGTTTGCCGATTTGACCGGAGCCAATCCGACGTCAATTATCAGCGTGGTAATTTTTGCCGCATTCCTCGGCGTAGCTGCGCTGAAGCTGCTGAAGGATGATGCGCCGAAAGGTGAACGCGTCTTAACCGCTATCGATACCCTGCAAAGCTGGGTGATGAAACTGGTTCGCCTGGTCATGCAGCTGACCCCTTACGGCGTTCTGGCGCTGATGACCAAAGTGGTTGCAGGTTCTAACCTGCAAGACATCATCAAACTGGGTAGTTTCGTTGTCGCGTCCTACCTCGGTCTTCTGATTATGTTTGCAGTGCATGGCCTTCTGCTGGGCATTAATGGCGTGAGCCCGCTGAAGTACTTCCGTAAGGTATGGCCAGTACTGACGTTTGCCTTTACCAGCCGTTCCAGTGCTGCGTCTATCCCACTGAATGTGGAAGCACAAACGCGTCGACTCGGTGTTCCTGAATCCATCGCCAGTTTCGCCGCCTCTTTCGGTGCGACCATTGGTCAGAACGGCTGCGCCGGTTTGTATCCGGCAATGCTGGCGGTGATGGTTGCGCCTACGGTTGGCATTAACCCGCTGGACCCGATGTGGATTGCGACGCTGGTCGGTATTGTTACCGTTAGTTCCGCAGGCGTTGCCGGTGTCGGTGGTGGCGCAACTTTCGCCGCACTGATTGTGCTGCCTGCGATGGGCCTGCCAGTAACGCTGGTGGCGCTGTTAATCTCCGTTGAACCGCTTATCGACATGGGCCGTACGGCGCTAAACGTTAGTGGCTCGATGACAGCTGGCACGCTGACCAGCCAGTGGCTGAAGCAAACCGATAAAGCCATTCTGGATAGCGAAGACGACGCCGAACTGGCACACCGTTAATTCTTATGCTGGCAACGGTCCGTTTTGTATAGGGACCGTTGCCTTACTTTTTAAATGTTCCATCGCGGCGATGCATACTGACTCATATTTAAACAGATCGTCAGCGAAAAAAATGACCAACTTATCAATACATTCCTGACTCAATGAATGTGCCTGTAGCGAGAAGCTTAAAACCTCATACCCGAGACGTTTTCTAAGTGAACTATCTGGAATACTCATAATATCTTCAAGCACACCATTTCCCATTCCCGGAAGATTTAGTGGATTAAAAAGAAGACTGATATTAAGCATTGATATTATCGAAGGAAACTTTAGGAGACTCTCATTTTTTTGAATCGCAGCAAAAATGCTCCCAACAGGATGTATATAATTTTGTTCATAGTATATCGTTCTTAAATAGTGAATAACCAACCTGTTTTTTATATTGATCAAATTGGTCATTTTTTCTGGGCGAAATACAGAAGTGACATCCATTCCAATAAAATCTTTATTTATACCTCTTATCCGAATTTCACTACCATAAAGATTATTAATTATTACTCTATATTTAACATTGTCCTGCAGATATGTATCAAAACTAAGTACTGGCGCTCCTGGCTTTGAGGCATCATAGTTAATGTTAGACATATAGGCAATCATATAATTAAAGTTTGATTCTGCTATTTCATCGCAGGCACATTGACCCGTTGATATAAAGAAAGTGAGTGCTGTCATGGTAGACTGCAGTCTTTCTTTAAAAGAGTCGAAGGCAAGGTTTTTAATATTTAAATTACCATAATCACTCTGTATTAAGTTTGTAGAAAGCATCTCCCGCCTCATATTGTTAACAAAATTATTATCTCATTTAAATCTAAGTCATTTACAATATAAGTTTAAGAGCGACGCCACAGGATGAACTATCAAAAATAGCTCATCATGATTAGCAAAACTTAACCATTTTAAAATAAATAAACAATTAAAGAAAAAAGTTCACTTATTTATAGCAATAGATCGTCAAAGGCAGCTTTTTGTTACAGGTGGTTTGAATGAATGTAGCAATGAAATACAAAATTTCAGGCCATGTAACTCCCGGCAAAACCGGGAGGTACGTAATCTTTACTCAGTCACTTCCCCTTCCTGGCGGATCTGATTTGCCCAACGCTGGGCGGATTCAGGCACAGTAAACGCCGGTGAGCGCAGAAATGACTCTCCCATCAGTACAAACGCAACATATTTGCCACGCAGCATCCAGACATCACGAAACGAATCCATCTTTATCGCATGTTCTGGCGGCGCGGGTTCCGTGCGTGGGATATAGCTAATAATCTGGCGGTTTTGCTGACGGAGCGGTTTCTTCATTACTGGCTTCACTAAACGCATATTAAAAATCAGAAAAACTGTAGTTTAGCCGATTTAGCCCCTGTACGTCCCGCTTTGCGTGTATTTCATAACACCGTTTCCAGAATAGTCTCCGAAGCGGGATCTGGCTGATGGTCTATATTTAGAGGGTTTTTTGACCAAAACAGCGGCCCTTTCAGTAATAAGTTAAGGAGACGAGTTCAATGTCGCAACATAACGAAAAGAACCCACATCAGCACCAGTCACCACTACACGATTCCAGCGAAGCGAAACCGGGGATGGACTCACTGGCACCTGAGGACGGATCTCATCGTCCAGCGGCTGAACCAACACCGCCAGGTGCACAACCTACCGCCCCTGGGAGCCTGAAAGCCCCTGATACGCGTAACGAAAAACTTAATTCTCTGGAAGACGTACGCAAAGGCAGTGAAAATTTTGCGCTGACCACTAATCAGGGCGTGCGCATCGCCGATGATCAAAACTCACTGCGTGCCGGTAGCCGTGGTCCAACGCTGCTGGAAGATTTTATTCTGCGCGAGAAAATCACTCACTTTGACCATGAGCGCATCCCGGAACGTATTGTTCATGCACGCGGATCAGCCGCTCACGGTTATTTCCAGCCATATAAAAGCTTAAGCGATATCACCAAAGCGGATTTCCTCTCAGATCCGAACAAAATCACCCCAGTATTTGTTAGGTTCTCTACCGTTCAGGGTGGTGCTGGCTCTGCCGATACCGTGCGTGATATCCGTGGCTTTGCCACCAAGTTCTATACCGAAGAGGGTATTTTTGACCTCGTTGGCAATAACACGCCAATCTTCTTTATCCAGGATGCGCATAAATTCCCCGATTTTGTTCATGCGGTAAAACCAGAACCGCACTGGGCAATTCCACAAGGGCAAAGCGCCCACGATACTTTCTGGGATTATGTTTCTCTGCAACCTGAAACTCTGCACAACGTGATGTGGGCGATGTCGGATCGCGGTATACCGCGCAGTTACCGCACCATGGAAGGCTTCGGTATTCACACCTTCCGCCTGATTAATGCCGAAGGGAAGGCAACGTTCGTACGTTTCCACTGGAAACCACTGGCAGGTAAAGCCTCACTCGTTTGGGATGAAGCACAAAAACTAACCGGACGTGACCCGGACTTCCACCGCCGCGAGTTGTGGGAAGCCATCGAAGCAGGCGATTTTCCGGAATACGAACTGGGCTTCCAGTTGATTCCTGAAGAAGATGAATTCAAGTTTGACTTCGATCTTCTCGATCCAACCAAACTCATCCCGGAAGAACTGGTACCCGTTCAGCGTGTTGGCAAAATGGTGCTCAATCGCAACCCGGATAACTTCTTTGCCGAAAACGAACAGGCGGCTTTCCATCCTGGGCATATTGTCCCCGGTCTGGATTTCACCAACGATCCGCTGTTGCAGGGGCGTTTGTTCTCTTATACCGATACACAAATCAGTCGTCTTGGCGGACCCAATTTCCATGAGATTCCGATTAACCGCCCGACCTGCCCTTACCATAATTTCCAGCGTGACGGCATGCATCGTATGGGGATCGACACTAACCCGGCGAATTACGAACCGAACTCGATCAACGATAACTGGCCGCGCGAAACACCGCCGGGGCCGAAACGCGGCGGTTTTGAATCATACCAGGAGCGCGTGGAAGGCAATAAAGTTCGCGAGCGCAGCCCATCGTTTGGCGAATATTATTCCCATCCGCGTCTGTTCTGGCTAAGTCAGACGCCATTCGAGCAGCGCCATATTGTCGATGGTTTCAGTTTTGAGTTAAGCAAAGTAGTTCGGCCGTATATTCGTGAGCGCGTTGTTGACCAGCTGGCGCATATTGATCTCACTCTGGCCCAGGCGGTGGCGAAAAATCTCGGTATCGAGCTGACGGACGACCAGCTGAATATCACCCCGCCTCCGGACGTCAACGGTCTGAAAAAGGATCCATCCTTAAGTTTGTACGCCATTCCTGACGGTGATGTGAAAGGTCGCGTGGTAGCGATTTTACTTAATGATGAAGTCAGATCGGCAGACCTTCTGGCCATTCTCAAGGCGCTGAAGGCCAAAGGCGTTCATGCCAAACTGCTCTACTCCCGAATGGGTGAAGTGACTGCGGATGACGGTACGGTGCTGCCTATAGCTGCTACCTTTGCCGGAGCGCCTTCGCTGACGGTCGATGCGGTTATTGTCCCTTGCGGCAATATCGCGGATATCGCTGACAACGGCGATGCCAACTACTACCTGATGGAAGCCTACAAACACCTTAAACCGATTGCGCTGGCAGGAGACGCGCGCAAGTTTAAAGCAACAATCAAGGTCGCTGACCAGGGTGAAGAAGGGATTGTGGAAGCTGACAGCGCCGATGGTAGTTTTATGGATGAACTGTTAACGCTGATGGCAGCACACCGCGTGTGGTCACGCATTCCTAAGATTGACAAAATCCCGGCGTAAATATGGATAAGGTCACGCCCCCTGGGGAGTGACCTTACCACCTTACTTACACATCAAGATAACTACCCAACCGATAACCACGCTCAGCAATCGCATATTTCAACGACGCTGAAGTCAGCACATCCAGTTCCGTTAACCGAGGGAAGCAATAAGCACTCTGGCGAATCGTATTATCGATAAACGCCGGGTGGCACATCACTTCCAGCGAGCGCTCGCCGCGATGACTGGAGTCATCAAGCACTTGCAGGAACAGTGTCTCGCTAATCTCTTCACCATAAAACGCGCTACTGAATCCCTGCGAACTGCGCAGATTAGCCGGTAAATCACCATCCTTAGAAAGCGACTGACGGTCGATGCGCAACGCAATCCCCTCTTCTGCCGCAAACCTGGCAACAATCGGGAAAATCTGCGGGAACATATGCACATGATGATGGCTATCAAGATGCGTAGGTTTGCGTCCAAATAGCTCAATGAAACGCAAATACTGACTGGCGAGCTCCTGAGTAATTTCTTCCAGCGGTAAAGCATCTTCTTCTGCCAACTGCCAGATCCATTTTCCCAGCACGCCATCGCGGGTTAACCCCGGCATAGCTGTCAGTGGCTTGCCCATAGTAAGGACAAAGTGCATCCCTATGGCCAAACTCGGTTCATCACGACTCAACTGCACTGCATGGTCAATAGCCTGCCCATTCACCAGTGCCGTCGTCGACGTGACAATCCCATTGCGACAGGCCTCGATAATGCCGTAGTTCTGACCTTTGCTTAAGCCAAAATCATCGGCATTAACAATCAGTAAGCGTTCCATAATCAGCCTCGGTTAATGTGCTTTTTTAAGCTCTGCGATGCAGTCGGCAAAATTTGGCAGCCATTTCTCGTGCGCCAGAATCATCTCGCGTGCCAGCAGCTCAGCATCGCGATCGGAATGCACCAACGGACTAAGGTTTAGCGCCAGTAACACATCGTTAAATTCTCCGCTAAGTGCAGCGTTGCTGGCAGCAATCTCGAAGCCTTTAATGGTGTGAATCAGCCCCATCACTTTATCATCGAAATGCGTAATGCGCGGATGTGGCGTCGCGCCATCGCGCCCCAGCGTACAGGTCATTTCTACCGCCCAGTCTGCCGGAATATTATCAATATGCCCATGATGCGGGATATTAACGTAATGTTCAGCTTGCTTGTCGTTGTAGATAGCGTTGATCACTTCGCACGCTGCATCAGAGTAATAAGCCCCACCGCGCTGTTCCAGTTCTTTCGGCTTAACTTTCAACTCCGGGTTTTTATACAGCTCAAAAAGTTGTTTCTCGACTTTCTGTACTACCTGTGCTCGTGCGCCGCCTTTGTAGTATTCGCCCATTTCAATAGCCAGCATCTCTTTTTGCTTGAAGTAATAAAGCAAATAAGAACACGGCAACAGATTCAGAGAACGAATTAAACCTTCGCTAAATGGCAGATCGAAAATATTTTTAACGCCAGATGCTTTTAACTGCCCGGATGCCACACCATCAAGCAATTCGGCAAAGCGTGATTTGCCATTTACCAGCACATCTTTAATGAACACCATATGGTTGAGGCCGAACAGATCGATAGATAAATCATCGCTATCTTTCAGCATCAGAACATCGCGAATAAACATCTTCATGCCGATCGGAATATTACACACGCCGATAAAGCGTTTAAATCCGGTATGACGATAAACGGCTTCAGTGACCATTCCCGCCGGGTTAGTGAAGTTAATCACCCATGCATTCGGACAAAGTTCTTCGACATCTTTTACGATGTCAAAAATCACCGGAATGGTACGCAGACCTTTAAACAGACCGCCCGCGCCGTTAGTTTCCTGACCAAGATAACCATGACTTAATGGAATACGTTCATCCAGTTCGCGCGCCGGTAATTGGCCTACGCGCAGTTGGGTAGTAACGAAATCAGCATCTTTCAATGCTTCGCGGCGATCCAGCGTTTTATAAAGCTTCATCGGGACGCCAGCGTTATCAATCATCCGTTGGCAGAGATCAAAAATAATATCCAGTTTAGCTTTACCACCTTCGACATCCACCAGCCATAATTCGCTGACCGGCAATTCGTGATAACGCTTAATAAATCCTTCCAGTAACTCCGGGGTATAGCTGCTCCCGCCACCAATAGTGACGACTTTTAATTTCTGGCTCATAATTTCTCCCTTCAGTACAGAATACTGATATCTGGCATATCTGCCCCCCCGGACATAAATAATCCAGCAACAGGACAGATATGTGAATTGTCAGGTATAACGACTTACTGATTAAATTCAGTCAATTTCTTACGATAGCTCTTAGGCGTAAAGGACGTTAATTTCTTAAACGTTTTAATAAACAAACTCGGGCTACTATAACCGGCCTCAAACGCAATATCCGTCACGGAATAGTTGGTCATTTCCAGTTGTTTTTTGGCAAAATTAATACGGATCTCATTAATAATCTGCATTGGTGTTTTGCCATAATATCGTTGAGTCGCTCGCGTCAAATATTCCTGTGATTTGGCTGACAACGTCACCATATTCTCCAGCGCCGATTCACTAAACTGCTCTTTATCATGCATCTTTTCTACCGTACTTTTCAGCCACTGCGGTACATCATCAATCACCTGTTCTTCGCGGTAATGACGTAAACGGTTAATGACATAAAAAGTAACCATCTCAACAAACTCTTCCAGCCCTGTTTCGCGGAAATTCAATGAAGAAATCACTGTTTCCACATAGGTGAGAAAAGCGTTATTGGTCCGGTATACCTGCGAAGCGACAAAGCAATAAGGCAACAACGGCAGGTAATGCTGCTCAAAAAAGCGTTTACTGATCCCAACATTCAATATGCGCGTGGCACCAAACTCATAAAAACTTTGATGGTGCGAACCTAACGGAATAAAAACAAAATCGCCCCGTTCCAGTAACACGCGCTTACCGTTAATCTCCTGGAAATAACGCCCGGTTAATACCAGAGTAAATTCATAATAGTCGTGCTGATGCAGTCCGCTGATACTCTCAGTTTTGTTGTAGATAAACACATGGAAGTTTTTGCCATTAAACAACTGCTGTTCTCGGGCAGTGGCAATTTCCGGCGCGTTAATCACTGGCTGCATCATCGACTCCTTATGCCTTCAGTTTTTCATGAAGCTCAATTAATTCGGTAATCAGTTCACGCGCAAGCATGGACGTCATTAAATGATCCTGAGCGTGGACCAGCACCAGACTCACTTTCATCTTACCTTCGCCCGCATCGCCTTCAATCAGTTTCGTCTGTACCAGATGCGCTTCATTCAATGCCATCCGTGACTGATCCATCATGGCTTTTGCTGCGGCAAAATCGCCCTGCTTCGCCTCTTTCAGTGCGGCATACGCCAGGCTGCGCGCTTGTCCGGAGTTGATGATAAGTCCCATCACCACTTCTTCCAGCTCTTCAGCTTCTGTTTGCGTATCGGGAATGTTATCGAGATCCATCATACATCGTTCCTCTCTTTTCTTACCGGCACGATTACCCGTACCGGCATCGATTAAAATTTCAGGGCGTTAGCGATATCTTCTTCGCTCTCTTCTTTATCAATCGCGTTTTGTGCTTTGTTAGCAACCACAACAAAGGGCAGATAAATTAACGTTGCGATACCAAGGTTGAAGAGTGCGACCAGCAATGCGGCGACGCTACCGTTGGTGTTAAAGAAGGCTCCCAGACCGGTTGGCATGGTCCACGGTGCAATATTGGTCACCGGAGGAATAATGCCCATGTAGTACGCTGCGAGGGTGATTGCCGCCAGAATCGGTTGTACCAGTACAAACGGAATAAACATCACCGGGTTCATGATAATTGGCAGACCAAACAGAATCGGTTCGTTAATCTGGAAGATACCGGACGGCAGCGCCAGTTTTGCCACCTGACGATAATCAGCACGGCGAGAGGCGATAAAGATAGCCAGGATCAGACCCAAAGTCGCACCACTGCCACCGAGGAAAATAAAGGAGTCCAGCATCGGCTTGGCCCAGATATGGAAGGTCTTACCGGCTGCCAGCGCCGCTTCGACGGAACCATATTGCTGATAGGTCGCGATGTTTTCCAGCGCCCACGGCGTCATAATGCCGTTGTCCAGTGCGGTCAGCGCCAGCGCGCCATGAATACCGAAGAACCAGAGCAGTGGAACAAAGATCACATAGGCCCAGCCCACCACGCTACCCAACGATGCCAGTGGGGTTGAGATGGTATCCATAATGATCTGATGGAAGTTGGTGCCCCAGGTATTCAACGCCCAGGCAATAATCCCCATCACGGAAAGAATAATAAAGCCGGGAATTAAAGCCGAGAAGGAACGCGATACTGAAGCAGGTACGCTGTCGGGCAATTTAATGACCCAATTGCGGCGGACAATAAAGGTAAACATTTCTGCCACCACCAGGCCAATAATAATCCCGGAGATGATATTCGCCCCACCTAACCAGTTTGCGCCAACCGCATAGGCCTCACCGACACTATAAGGCGTGACGGTCATAAATGCTGCAACGGATAACAACCCGGCCGCCAGCGCATCGACTTTACGCTCTTCTGCCAGCGCCATGCCAATAAAGAACGGTGCCATTAAAGACATTATCCCTAATGTTCCGTTATATACGTTGCCGCCAATACCTTTCAGACCATTAAGTGTTTCAATGGTTGAGGCATCCAGGCGAATACCTAAGGAATAAAAAAACGACCCCTCCCCAAAGCTTAGAAAAACGTTGTTAATTAATACAAACATGGCCCCCGCAAGGGTTAACGGCATTAAGCGAATAAAGCCATTTTTGATTGCATTAACGTGTGGCTGCTTTCCTATTTTAACTGCAAAAGGGAGGAGTACCTTTTCAAGCGATGCAATAACATTACTCATAGAAAAATACCCTTAAAAACCGCAATTTAAATATTGCGGTATTGATTTATGAAATAACTCTTTGACGGGAAAATTTAAAAAAATTAATTTGCTGCGGCTTTTTTAATCGCTGCAACCGCAGCCTTAAGCACGCCTAAACCATCGACTTTGCCATAAAGCAGCGAGTCAATTACTTCGACCGGTTTGTTGGGTAACAAACGCTGGATTTCGGGCAACATATAAGCAATCTGTGGCCCTAATAACACGACATCGGCATTCTGACCTTTTTCACCAGCCAGTGTTTCCGGAAATGCTTCAATAATGACCGGAACTTCATATTTTTCTGCCTGTGCGCGCATTTTTGATACCAGTAAAGAGGTAGACATGCCCGCAGAACAAAACAGATAAATGTGTTTCTTTTCCATAAAACTGCCCTCATCGACGATTATCTGTCAGCCAGACACTCCGCAAGCCTTAACCTGCTTCCATGCTCTGGGTAACTTGCGAAACCAACATGACTTTTTTTGTGGCTGAAAGGAGTATACGGTATAGACCTGAGCAATAGTATTTCTTTGACCTTATAAATTGTCTCTCCTTGACCTGCGGTTATGACCCTCTTCACATTTCGGGCAAATAATTCGCGAAGATAATTAAGAACTCAGGCCAAAAAAAACCGGCACAATGGCCGGTTTCCGTTGTAACTCAAGCTTTCAGGCGAAGTGATTACTTCGCAGCCTGTGGATCAGTGTCGTATTCAGCACAGGTCTGATAACCGGAGTTGATGACATGTCCGGTATCATCTAACGCGACAAAGTAGGTTTCTGCTTTACCATCACGTTGACCCAGGATGTAGGTCTGGCAAGTACCACGAGCATGGATCATGCTCACTTCAGACGAAGGTTTACCTGCAATTTGTGCAACCTGCGCCCGGCTCATGCCTTTTTTGACGTCTTTCACCACAGGCTGTACAAACTGGTCTTTGGTACGATCATAAGCCGTACAACCCGCCAGCATGGTTAATACCGCCGCTGCACTCAGAATTCCTGCCATATTCTTGTTCATATTCCGTCCTCTTGTTTATCAGCGTGTTAGATAAGCCTGGAATACATTGGGCGCTTTTTCAAGCCCGTGAACGAAACGGCTCCGCTTTCAGAGGATTCCTGTATGACGTTTTAACCACCATTCAGCCCGCTGTCGCTTGTCGTTTCAGTAGCAACGGGTTAGCTTTAAGGAAGTTTTGTCTTTTCTGTCTGGAGGGGTTCAATGACATTGCAACAACAAATAATAAAGGCGCTGGGCGCAAAACCGCAGATAAATGCTGAAGAGGAAATTCGTCGTAGTGTCGATTTTCTGAAAAGCTACCTGCAAACTTATCCGTTCATTAAATCACTGGTGCTCGGGATCAGCGGCGGTCAGGACTCCACGCTTGCCGGAAAGCTGTGCCAGATGGCGATTAATGAGCTGCGCCAGGAAACCGGCAACGAATCGCTGCAATTTATTGCCGTACGCCTGCCCTATGGTGTTCAGGCCGACGAACAAGATTGCCAGGATGCCATTGCCTTTATTCAACCGGATCGCGTATTAACCGTTAATATCAAGGGCGCGGTATTGGCCAGCGAGCAGGCATTGCGGGAAGCAGGCATTGAACTGAGCGATTTTGTCCGTGGCAATGAAAAAGCGCGTGAGCGGATGAAAGCACAATATAGCATTGCGGGTATGACCAGCGGTGTCGTGGTGGGCACCGATCATGCAGCAGAAGCCATTACCGGATTCTTCACTAAATATGGTGACGGCGGTACGGACATTAATCCGCTGTATCGTCTCAACAAACGCCAGGGTAAACAGTTACTGGCGGCATTAGGTTGCCCGGAACACCTTTATAAGAAAGCGCCAACGGCCGATCTGGAAGATGATCGCCCTTCTCTGCCAGATGAAGTGGCACTCGGCGTGACCTATGACAATATCGACGACTATCTGGAAGGGAAAAACCTACCTGAACAGGTCGCCAGAACAATAGAGAACTGGTATCTGAAAACCGAACATAAACGCCGTCCGCCAATTACCGTTTTCGATGATTTCTGGAAAAAGTAATAATTTGCACATATTGGTTTGTGCGAAAAAGAGTACTTTGTTCACGCCGGATGCGGCGTGAACGCCTTATTCGCCCCACAAAACTATGCAAATTCAATACATTGCATGAGTCGAATAGGCCTGACAGGCGTAGCACGTCAGATGGTGTAACCTTTGTCATCAACCCGCCTCTTTTTTAATCGCTCCCCGCCTGTTACACTGGATAGATAACCAGCATTCGGAGTCAACAGTGGTACGGCGTTTAACTTCTCCGCGGCTCGAATTTGAAGCTGCGGCAATTTATGAATATCCCGAACATTTACGTTCATTCCTTAATGACTTACCCACCCGACCAGGGGTGTATTTGTTTCATGGCGAAAGTGACACCATGCCGCTCTATATCGGCAAAAGCGTTAATATCCGCAGTCGGGTGCTTTCTCATTTACGCACCCCGGATGAAGCCGCCATGCTACGGCAATCCCGGCGAATTAGCTGGATCTGCACCGCAGGCGAAATCGGCGCTCTACTCCTTGAAGCGCGATTAATCAAAGAACAACAGCCGCTGTTTAATAAACGGTTGCGCCGCAATCGCCAGCTCTGTGCCCTGCAATTAAATGAAAAGCGCGTCGATGTGGTGTATGCCAAAGAGGTGGATTTTTCACGAGCCCCCAACCTGTTTGGCCTGTTTGCCAATAGGCGCGCAGCTTTGCAAGCATTGCAGACCATCGCTGATGAACAAAAACTTTGCTATGGCCTGCTGGGACTGGAACCGTTAAGCCGCGGGCGTGCTTGTTTTCGTTCTGCATTAAAACGTTGCGCTGGGGCGTGTTGCGGTAAAGAGAGCCATGAGGAACATGCGCTACGTTTGCGCCAGTCTCTGGAACGTTTGCGGGTGGTGTGTTGGCCGTGGAATGGTGCGGTGGCGCTGAAAGAACAGCACCCGGAAATGACTCAATATCATATTATTCAAAACTGGCTGTGGCTGGGGGCGGTTAATTCGCTGGAAGAAGCGACAACGTTAATTCGGGCACCCGCCGGGTTTGATCACGACGGTTATAAAATTCTTTGTAAGCCGCTGCTTTCCGGTAACTATGAAATTACTGAACTTGATCCGGTGAATAACCAGCAAGCCAGTTGATTTCACTGAACAACAGTTTACCTTGCGGTTGTAAAAGCCGCAGGGTGTGCCTGCCATCGAACCAGCACGCGCCCTGGTCGGTAGTGAGCAGTTTATCGCCCAGTTGCCACGCCCCGTTAATCACAAACACCACCCCGCCGCGTGAGCCAAAGGTAGTAAACGTACGTTCGGCAATTCTGACTTTCGCCTTACAGACATCCAGGCGTGTCATGATGTTGAAATCCATCGACATCTGCCCTGCCGTCAGTTTCGCTTTAACCACCTGGTCCGCCGCAAAGGCAAAAGGCTGTAACGGTTTTAAGGTATGGTTAAAGCGGTCTGCGCTTTCAAGGAACATCTCGCCGCCTTCCAGCAACGTCACTATCCTTTCCATACCTGGAAACAAAGAAAACTCCCCATTCGCCGCGATGGATGCAATGCTGGCACGCCAGTAAAAATCACGTTTTGCCGGTGGGAAAGTGCAAATTTCGCGCGTTTCACCGGCAGCATTTCGCCACAGATTCACCGACATTTTACGCATATCAAAGTATTCCATACTCGCTCCCGGCCCGTTCTTTTCATTGTTATCGTTCAGGTAACCGTGGATGGTTATCGGCAACTCGGGTGATTTACGTTAGTGGCGATCAGGCTTTTTTTGCATCTGTTTGAGAACAAAAAAGAAAACCGCCGATCCTGTCCACCGCATTACTGCAAGGTAGTGGACAAGACCGGCGGTCTTAAGTTTTTTGGCTGAAAGATTATTCAGCAGTTGCAGGCATTTTACCTTTTGCCGCTGGACGTTCTGTCAGACGCTTCTCAAAATTAGCATTAAATTGCTTTTTCTGTTCCGGCGTCAGGATGTTGTAAATCTTGTTCTGGGTTTCCATGTGCGCCAGCATGTTAGCTTTGCGCTGTTCTTCCATTTTTGCGATCTGCGCTTCAGCTTTTGCTTTATCGAAGGTATCGCTGGCAATGATGTCATGCATTGCGCGGCGTTCTTCCAGCGGCGGACGTTTCATCTGGTCACGCTGGCCTTTCATGATTTCGCGGATCTGCTGTTTCTGCGCGTCGGTCAGGTTCAGGTCTTTGAACATCATGTCCTGATGCGGACCGAACTTGCCTTTGTGGTGCATCATCGGCTTCGCGTCAGCCGATGCTGCGGTAGTGGTGTCTGCGGCATGGGCCAGGTTAGCCGCGCCAAGAGCCAGGGTAGAGGCAACAAACAGTGCAGTTAATTTACGCATATTCTATATCCTTCCTTTCAGTTATTTATTACGGCTTTCTTAAGTAGCGTGCCGTGTTGACGAGATTAACTTTACTGACTTTAGCGTCAATTAATCAGAGCAACGGTAAAACAATGAAAGTGTAAAAAACACTTTTGCGCCAATTATGGAGAAAAAAAGAAAATTTGATGGAGAGTGATGAGAGAATATTACAACACGATGATTTTGCAGAGATTATGAAGAACTATACCGGATGACTGGTGATAAATAAAGCAAATAACCAGGATTAATCTGTATTAATTTATAAGAAAGCAACTTAATACCCGCAGAATGATTTCTGCGGGTAAGTATTAGCTTATTTTTTCGAGCATTAATCCCGCGCGTAATCCCAACGCTACCAAAGGATTAGGGAATAACACATACTCTACATCATGGGTTACGGTAAAACGTTCCTCCCCGTCCTGCGCCAGCAATGTTCCTTTCTCAAACGGCATAAAATTCAGCGTGTCACTTGCCATATGCATTTCGAAGGACGGCGAGTGGCGAGTAATTTGCGAAACCACCCGATAACGGAGCGGCGGCGTTCTCACGATACCGACACTCTCACCAGATAGCAGCGCAGCAATTGCGCTGGCAGTGACTGCAAACTGGCGAAGATCGTTTTGTCCAAAGGGCAACGCTTTGCCGAGTTCCAGCGTACAGGCCAGCGCGCCAAAATGTCTGGCGCTGAAATGGGTAAACGTACCACCAGGCTCCTGATGGAACACCAGTGCCTCCAGACCCGCCGCACCCAGCCACGTCAGAAATTTCTCGTCCCAGGGAATGTCGCGTTGCGGTAATACACCGAACTGCGGATGCAAGGAGCCACGAATTGCGGTATGTAGATCAAGGTGCCAGCGCATAGATTCTTTGCCCTGGTCATAAAAATCTTCCAGGCACTGTTCCAGTTCGCGCGCCCGACAGGTTTCCCCGCTTTCAGCAAATAGCTGCCAACGACCGCCAAACATTCGGTTCATATCACTATGGCAATAACGTTTCCCTTGCTTCAGCGCAGGAGGATTCCCGAGGATCACCAGCAACCGCCAACGTAACGGGATCTCGCCGTGAGATATCGCGCCAAGCAACGCGTCCAGCATCTCCACAGGTGCCGTCTCATTACCGTGTATTCCCGCTGAAATCACCAGCGCACCTTGCGGTGGCGTTAATGGCGTCAGTTCCAGCACACCATCGCCCAGCCAGCGCCAGCGAACGCCGTTGATTTCTCGCTCGATGATAACCGGTTTTTTACCCGTTAAGGTCAGAGCAAGAAAATTATCCATTGCCCCCTCCTTCACGCTGGAACGGATAAACCGAACCGAGATTCAGTAATTGGCTCAATACATCCAGTGCTTCCCGGCCTTCGCGCAGCAATTGCGGGTCGGCCAGATCGGCAGCAGTAAGACGATCGCGGTAGTAACGATCCACCCAGTCATTGAGCACATTAAACAGCGTATCGTTCATCATCACCGCCGGATTCACCGCCCGGCGTTCTTCTTCTGTCAATACCACGCGCAACCGCAGACACGCCGGGCCGCCGCCGTTTGCCATACTTTCACGTAAATCAAAAACTTTTAGTTCGCTAATCGGGTTGTCAGCGGCAAGGAGTTCATTGAGATAACCCCATACTCCGGCGTGTTCCCGACACTCCTGAGGCAGCACCAACATCATGGAACCATCATCGCGGCTCAACAGTTGGCTGTTAAACAGATATGTAGACACCGCATCCGACACGGAAACCTGAGTCGCCGGAACTTCTATCGCCATAAAACCGTTCACCCGCGCACGCAGGTTTGCCAGTAACTGCACCTGTCGAGCGAACGCCTGTTGATGGCAAAACAGCACCTGGCGGTTACTCACGGCAATCACGTCATTATGAAAAACGCCCTGGTCGATAACGTCCGGGTTTTGCTGGGCGAAAATCACCTGTTGGGGATTCACCTGATTCAGCCTTGCCACCGCCTCGCTGGCTTCGCGAGTCTGCCGCGCCGGATAACGGGAAGGCCGGGTATCATTGCCTTCTTCTCGCCCGTAGACAAAAAGTTGCATACCCGGTTCACCGTAATGACCGCCGAGACGATTGTGGTTTGCCGCCCCCTCATCACCGAGCAAGGCTACCTGCGGCAACGCCGAATGGACACTAAATTTCTCTTCGTCGTTAAAAATCGCTTTTAACAGCGATTCAGTGACGGGCGCTTCCAGCGAACGGTGAAATTTATTGTTCAGGTTAGCAACGGTGAGATGCACTTTGCCATCCAGCGTATCGGCAGATGGCGCGATCGTTGCCGCATTGGCTACCCACATTGGCGAAGCGGAACTGACGCTGGAAAGCCACTGCGGTGCCTGGCGTGCAACCTTTTCCAGTACCTGCTCATCGCTACCACTGAATCCCAACTGACGCAGCACCGGAATAAACGGACGCTCGTGCGGCGGGATCACCGCCTGGGGGAATCCCGCGTCGGCAAGGGCTTTCATTTTCAGTAAGCCCTGCTTCGCCGCCAGTCGCGGGTTAGAGACCTGAAAACGGTGACTGGTGGAGGCTTCATTACCAAACGACAGGCCCGCGTAATGATGAGTCAGCCCTACCAGCCCGTCGAAATTGATTTCCCAGGCGTTCATCGCACCACCTCATCGGAAAAATCCAGCCCAGGGTTAAGCGTGGCGGGCAATGTTAACGAGTCCGACTCCAGGCTCGCCATCGGCCAGGCGCAGTAATCTGCGGCATACCAGGCGCTGGGGCGATGGTTACCGGAAGCGCCAATGCCGCCGAATGGCGCGGTACTGGCAGCACCGGTAAGCGGTTTGTTCCAGTTAACAATCCCCGCCCGTGCCTCAAGCAGCAGTTGATCGAATTTTTCCCGCTCGGGGGAAACCAGACCGCAAGAGAGTCCGAAGCGGGTGTTGTTCGCCATCCGAACCGCCTCATCAAAGGTGTCATAACGCCAGACGCGCAATAGCGGACCGAACACCTCTTCATCTGGTACGCCAGCAACGCCCGTCATTTCAATGATCCCCGGCGTCAGCAACGATGTTCCTGCTTGTAATAAGCCCGGCGCAAGCAGGGGTCGCCCACCCATCGCTTCCAGTTCCTGCCAGGCAGTAACCACCTGCTGTGCAGCCTGCTCTGATATCAACCCGCCAATAAATGGCTGCGGTTCGTCATCCCAGTTGCCCGGCGTTAATCGCTGGCTGACGGCAACCAGACGAGCAAGGAACGCATCGCCCTGCGCCCCGCTTTTCAGCAATAAACGGCGGGCGCAGGTGCAGCGTTGCCCGGCTGTGACAAACGCCGACTGAATGGTCAGATGGACAGCCGCGTCGATATCCGCCACCTCATCGATAATCAGCGGGTTATTGCCGCCCATTTCGAGGGCGAGAATTTTCTCCGGCTGACCGGAGAGCTGACGATGCAACTGGTAGCCAGTATTGGCGCTACCGGTAAACAACAAGCCGTCGAGATCCTCCAGCGCACTCAGCGCCTGACCCGTTTCACGCCCGCCCTGCACCAGGTTCAGCACGCCCGGCGGCAAGCCAGCCTGCTGCCATAAACGCATTACCGCTTCGCCACTCCACGGTGTCAGTTCGCTGGGTTTAAAGATAATGGTGTTACCTGCCAGCAATGCCGGAACGATATGTCCGTTCGGCAAATGACCAGGGAAATTATACGGCCCAAACACCGCCAGCACGCCGTGTGGACGATGGCGCAGGCTTACCGCGCCGTCCGGCATTTCGCTGCGCTGTTCCCCCGTGCGCACGTGATATGCCTTGATTGATATCGCAATTTTATTGATCATCGCCGTCACTTCAGTTGCCGCTTCCCAGCGCGGCTTACCGGTTTCTCTGGCAATAATCGCGGTTAATTCGGCTTTATTGCTTTCCAGCAGTGCGGCAAAGCGTTCGACAACTGCCTGACGTTCAGCAAATGAGAGACGCGCCCAGCGCGGAAACGCCGCACGGGCAGCCCGACAAGCCTGCTCAACCTGAGCGGCATCGGCATCATTGCCCTGCCATAACACCTCGCCCGATACCGGATTACGCTTCACACGCAATGCGCCCTGGCCCGTCACCCAGTCACCGTTGATCCATAAAGTCATGCTGTTTTCTCCTCTGCGCACAGGCGCACCAGACGAACGCGATCCCCGGCGTGGCATTTGAGGGCATCGAGTTGTGCGGCGGTTAAAATCAAACGCTCGGTCGCTGGATCGGTACGCACCAGCACCACGCGGAAATGGTGATAATTTTCATTGGCGACCAGGCAGGCCGGGAAATCGCCCTGCGCAGGCTGCCCTTCTGCCACTTCCACCAGCCGACTTTTACGGATGGCGCGCACGCGGTCGATATCACACTCAAGCGTCGGCCCACCGTCGAAGATGTCGATATAGTTACGGTAACGAAAACCTTCTTTCTCCAGTACCGCACGGGCAGGCGCGGTTTGCGGATGTACCTGACCGATGACGTCCTGGGCTTCCTGGGATAAAAAGTGGGTATAGATCGGATGTTTCGGCATCAGTTCTGCAATAAATGCCTTTTGCCCGGTGCCGCAGAGAAAATCGGCGCGGCTAAAATCCATCGAAAAGAAGCGCTTACCGAGGCTTTGCCAGAACGGTGAATAGCCATGTTCGTCAATCACCCCGCGCATTTCGGCAACCACTTTGTCATTAAACTTGTCGCGAAAAGCCGCCATAAACATAAAGCGCGATTTCGACAGCAAATAGCCGTTGCCCTCTTTGCGCCACTCCGGGTCGAGAAACAGCGTGCACAGCTCGCTGCTGCCGGTGTGATCGTTACTGAGAAACAGCGTCGGCAACGCGTTATAGACATTCAGCTCTTTCGAAGCGTGAACCAGCGTGCCGACGCGATAGTTGTACCAGGGATCGTTCAGCCCAACTGCCACCTCAATGGCGCAAATCCCCGCCACTGTGCCTGTCTCGCTATCTTCCAGCACGAACACATAGCCCTGCTCACTTTTGGGCAGTTCGCCTTGCCAGGTTTTGATTGCCCTTTCGATACGCGCCGAAAGCGTGGCTTCATTGGCGGGAAGCGACGTCAGGCCGCCGCCCGTTTTGCTGGCAAGCTGCATCAGCGCCGAGACATCTGAGCGCTCAACGGGACGGATGACCATCATGATGAACCTCGGCTAACAAAGTGGTCGCAAGCAGCTGCAAAGCGATCCAGTCCGGTCGTCACCTCTTCTTCGCTGACATTGAGCGCAGGCGCAAAACGCACCACGTTGCCACCCGCAATCAGTACCATCACGCCTGCTTTCGCCGCTTCCTGAGAGATCTGTTTCGCTTGCCCGGCGTAATCGGCATTCAGTACACAGCCAATCAACAAACCTAATCCACGAATTTCACTGAACAAACCGCAGCGGTGATTAACGGTATTAAGACGCTCAACAAACCAGTCGTGACGCTGCTTAACCCCGTTAAGCATCTCTGGCGTGTTGATGAGCTCCAGCACTTTGCCTGCCACCGCCGAGGCCAGCGGATTGCCGCCATAGGTGGTGCCATGAGTGCCAACGGTCATCACGCTGGCGCACTCTTCGGTTGCCAACAACGCACCGACCGGGAAACCGCCGCCCAGCGCTTTGGCGGTAGTTAACAGATCGGGCGTCACGCCGTAGTGCATATAGGCATACAGTTCCCCGGTGCGCCCGACGCCGGTTTGTACTTCATCAAAAATCAACAGCGCATTGTGGCGGTCACACAATTCACGCAGACCTTGTAAAAATGCGTTGCTGGCTGGCACCACACCGCCTTCCCCCTGGATGGGTTCGACAATCACCGCACAGGTAGAGTCGTCAATCAGCGCGCTGGCAGAGTTAATATCGTTATATGCAGCATGACGAATATCCGGCGGCAGTGGCGCAAAATCCTGTGAATAGGCTGGCTGCCCCCCCGCACTGACTGTAAACAGCGTGCGACCATGAAACGCATTTTTAAACGCCACGATACCGCTCTTATGGCTGCCGTAGCGGTCGTGAGCGAATTTACGCGCCAGTTTTAGCGCCGCTTCATTGGCTTCCGCACCGGAGTTACAAAAGAAGACGCGATCGGCAAACGTGGCGTCGATCAATTTTTTCGCCAGTCGCAGTACCGGCTCGTTGGTGTAACCGTTGCCGGTATGCCAGAACTTACTCGCCTGTTCGTTCAGCGCCTCACGCAGTTCCGGATGCGCATGGCCCAGCGCGTTCACCGCAATGCCACCCGCGAAGTCGATATACTCTTTCCCCTGCTGATCCCACAAGCGCGAACCTTCGCCACGTAGCGGTATAAACGGTGCCGGAGCGTAAACAGGTATCATCCATTCATCAAAGTTTTCACGCGTAATTGGCTGAGACATAGCGACCTCTACAGTAAATAATTCGTTATTTATATGTTAATAATAAGTAATGTTTGCGCTGTAAATGTAGATTGCAGGGTTCGTGCCAGCCAGTGATAAAAGTGCATAAACCGCGATGGCTAACTGGAAATCAAGGAGTTATAACCAAACCATATGCATTTAAAGTGCATATAAAGTGAATACGTTTGCGATGTGGGTGAATAAAAAGAATAAAAAACGCAATGTTATGCAGAAGTAAAATATAATTCTGGAATTGTGATCATTGACGAAATTTGCTGGAAATTACTGCGCCATTCTGACGCAGCGCGCACCAAAAGCGGGCATTTTTTGCGCCATCGTTGACATCATTAACAACCATCGATCAAATCACTTAACAACAGGCGGTACGCAAAGCGAAATTCTGCTACCATCCACGCACTCTTTATCTGAATAAATGGCAGCGACTATGAAATTTGTCTCTTTTAATATCAACGGCCTGCGCGCCAGACCTCACCAGCTTGAAGCCATCGTCGAAAAGCACCAACCGGATGTAATTGGCCTGCAGGAGACAAAAGTTCATGACGATATGTTTCCGCTCGAAGAGGTGGCGAAGCTCGGCTACAACGTGTTTTATCACGGGCAGAAAGGCCATTATGGCGTGGCGCTGCTGACCAAAGAGACGCCGATTGCCGTGCGTCGCGGCTTTCCCGGTGACGACGAAGAGGCGCAGCGGCGGATTATTATGGCGGAAATCCCCTCACCGCTGGGTAATGTCACCGTGATCAACGGTTACTTCCCGCAGGGTGAAAGCCGCGACCATCCGATAAAATTCCCGGCAAAAGCGCAGTTTTATCAGAATCTGCAAAACTACCTGGAAACCGAACTCAAGCGTGAAAATCCGGTGCTGATTATGGGCGATATGAATATCAGTCCTGGCGACCTGGATATTGGCATTGGCGAAGAGAACCGTAAGCGCTGGCTGCGTACCGGAAAATGTTCTTTCCTCCCGGAGGAACGCGAATGGATGGAGAGACTGATGAGCTGGGGGTTGGTCGATACCTTCCGCCATGCGAATCCACAAACAGCCGATCGTTTCTCATGGTTTGATTACCGCTCAAAAGGTTTTGACGATAACCGTGGTCTGCGCATCGACCTGCTTCTCGCCAGCCAACCGCTGGCAGAATGTTGCGTAGAAACCGGCATCGACTATGAAATTCGCAGCATGGAAAAACCGTCCGATCACGCCCCCGTCTGGGCGACCTTCCGCCGCTAATTTAGCAGCTCTCCTGGCTCAAACTGGGTCAGGAGAATTAACCTTGAGAAAAATCAACAAACTGTCAGTAATGATTTGTTGCCTGCCGTCCTTTGTTATACCGTCACTGCGTTTTTAGTTGTCTGACCACTTCTCTATTATCAAGTTTGATATAGGAAACTCCACGATGAACGCTGAGCGTAAATTTCTTTTTGCCTGTCTTATTTTTGCGCTGGTCATTTACGCTTTCCACGCTTTCGGTTTATTCGAGCTGCTCACCGATTTACCTCACTTACTGACACTCATTCGCCAGAGCGGATTGTTCGGTTATAGCCTCTATATTCTGTTATTCATCATTGCCACCCTCTTTCTGTTACCAGGAAGCATACTGGTGATCGCTGGAGGAATAGTTTTTGGCCCGCTCTTAGGGACACTACTATCATTAATTGCCGCCACGCTGGCCTCCTCGTGCTCATTCCTGCTGGCGCGCTGGCTGGGACGTGATTTACTGCTGAAATACGTTGGCCATAGCCATACCTTTCAGGCCATTGAAAAAGGCATTGCGCGTAACGGTATTGATTTTCTTATTCTGACCCGCTTAATCCCGTTGTTTCCTTACAATATTCAAAATTACGCTTACGGATTAACCACAATCACCTTCTGGCCTTATACCCTTATTTCGGCACTCACAACCCTGCCCGGTATTGTTATTTATACCGTGATGGCAAGCGATCTCGCCAATGAAGGCATTACGCTGCGCTTTATTTTACAACTCTGTCTGGCGGGCCTGGCGCTGTTTATTCTCGTCCAGCTCGCAAAACTCTACGCCCGACACAAACATGTGGATCTGTCTGCTTCGCGCCGCAGCCCACTTACTCACCCAAAAAATGAAGGATAGAACGATGTTGCAACATTATTCAGTGTCATGGAAAAAAGGACTGGCTGCACTCTGCTTACTGGCTGTTGCCGGGCTTAGCGGCTGCGATCAAAAAGAGAATGCTGCTGCAAAAGTGGAATACGACGGACTTTCGAACAGCCAACCGCTGCGTGTCGATGCCAATAACCATACGGTAACCATGCTGGTGCAAATTAATGGTCGTTTCCTCACCGACGACACTCGTCACGGTATTGTGTTTAAAGATGGCTCCAACGGACATAAATCGCTGTTTATGGGTTATGCGACCCCGAAAGCATTTTATGAAGCCCTGAAAGAGGCAGGTGGTACGCCGGGCGAAAACATGACGATGGATAATAAAGAAACGACTCATGTCACAGGCAGCAAACTGGATATTTCGGTCAACTGGCAAGGGGCGGCAAAAGCGTATTCCTTCGATGAAGTGATTGTTGACAGTAATGGTAAGAAACTGGACATGCGCTTTGGCGGTAATTTAACGGCAGCAGAAGAGAAGAAAACGGGTTGCCTGGTGTGTCTGGATAGCTGCCCGGTCGGCATCGTCAGCAATGCAACATACACTTATGGTGCGGTGGAAAAACGCGGCGAAGTGAAATTCAAAGGCAATGCCTCAGTTCTCCCGGCGGATAACACGCTGGCAACGGTTACCTTTAAAATCACCGAATAAAGCAGGATAACGGATGATGAAGATGCAATCGCGTAAAATCTGGTACTACCGTATAACCCTCATCATCCTGTTGTTCGCTGTGCTGCTGGCATGGGCGCTGCTTCCCGGCGTCCATGAGTTTATCAATCGCAGCGTTGCGGCGTTTGCCGCCGTGGACCAACAGGGTATAGAACGCTTTATTCAGTCTTACGGCGCACTAGCGGCAGTTGTCTCGTTCTTGTTGATGATTTTACAGGCCATTGCTGCACCGCTACCTGCGTTTTTGATCACCTTTGCCAATGCGTCGCTGTTTGGTGCGTTCTGGGGCGGCTTACTGTCGTGGACCAGTTCGATGGCCGGCGCGGCGCTGTGCTTTTTTATCGCCAGAGTGATGGGCCGCGAAGTGGTGGAAAAATTAACCGGCAAAACCGTACTTGACAGTATGGACGGCTTTTTCACTCGCTACGGCAAACACACCATCCTGGTATGTCGGTTATTGCCTTTTGTCCCTTTCGATCCAATCAGCTATGCTGCCGGTTTGACTTCAATACGTTTTCGCTCGTTTTTTATCGCCACCGGGCTTGGTCAGTTACCGGCAACTATTGTTTATTCCTGGGCGGGCAGCATGTTAACAGGCGGTACTTTCTGGTTTGTCACCGGACTGTTTATTCTGTTTGCCCTGACCGTGGTGATTTTTATGGCGAAGAAAATATGGCTTGAGCGCCAGAAGAGGAATGCCTGATGGGTTTACCGCCGCTTAGCAAAATTCCTTTCATTTTACGTCCGCAGGCGTGGCTGCATCGTCGCCATTACGGCGAGGTGCTAAGCCCCATTCGCTGGTGGGGGCGGATCCCGTTTATCTTTTATCTGGTGTCGATGTTTGTCGGCTGGCTGGAGCGCAAACGCTCACCGCTCGATCCAGTAGTGCGATCGCTTGTCAGCGCGCGCATTGCGCAAATGTGCCTGTGTGAGTTTTGCGTGGATATCACCAGTATGAAAGTCGCCGAGCGTACCGGCAGCACCGATAAACTGCTGGCAGTGGCTGACTGGCGGCAAAGCCCGCTCTTTAGCGATGAAGAACGGCTGGCGCTGGAGTACGCCGAAGCCGCAAGCGTCACACCGCCAACGGTCGATGATGCCCTGCGTACCCGACTGGCTACCCATTTTGACGCTCAGGCACTCACCGAACTGACGGCATTGATCGGCCTGCAAAATCTGTCAGCCCGTTTTAATTCTGCCATGGACATTCCCGCTCAGGGGCTGTGCCGTATTCCTGACAAACGTTCTTAAGGAGAGATGATGCGCCATTGTGGGTGGTTGCTGGGATTGTTATCGCTGTTTTCTTTGGCAACACATGCCAGAGACTGGCAGGAAATCAAAAACGACGCCAAAGGGCAAACCGTCTGGTTTAACGCCTGGGGCGGCGATACCGCAATTAACCGCTATCTCGACTGGGTTAGCGGCGAGATGAAAACCCATTACGATATAAACCTGAAGATTGTTCGTCTCGCGGATGCCGCAGACGCGGTGAAGCGCATTCAGACCGAAGCTGCTGCCGGGCGCAAAACGGGCGGCTCGGTGGATCTACTCTGGGTGAACGGCGAAAACTTCCGCACCTTAAAAGAGGCTAATTTACTGCAAACCGACTGGGCAGAGACTCTGCCCAACTGGCGCTATGTCGACACGCAGCTGCCGGTGCGGGAAGATTTTTCAGTGCCTACAGAAGGGGCTGAATCGCCCTGGGGTGGCGCACAACTGACGTTTATCGCCCGCCGCGATGTTACGCCACAGCCACCACAAACGCCGCAAGCCTTACTGGAGTTTGCTAAAGCCAATCCCGGCACGGTTACCTATCCGCGCCCACCGGACTTTACCGGCACGGCGTTTCTTGAACAGTTGCTGATTATGCTAACGCCAGATCCCACAGCATTAAAAGAAGCGCCGGACGATGCCACTTTCGCCAGCGTCACTGCGCCCTTATGGCAATATCTTGATGCACTACATCCGTATTTGTGGCGCGAAGGAAAGGATTTCCCGCCTTCGCCCGCGCGGATGGATGCTCTGCTGAAAGCCGACACATTGCGCCTGTCACTGACCTTTAACCCCGCGCATGCGCAGCAAAAAATCGCCAGCGGCGATTTGCCTGCAAGCAGTTACAGTTTTGGTTTTCGCGAGGGAATGATTGGCAACGTGCATTTCGTCACCATTCCTGCTAACGCGAATGCCAGTGCTGCGGCGAAGGTTGTCGCCAATTTCCTGCTCTCACCCGATGCACAACTGCGTAAAGCAGACCCTGCTGTCTGGGGCGATCCTTCGGTTCTCGATCCGCAAAAACTGCCTGACGGGCAGCGCGAAAAATTGCAATCAAGAATGCCGCAGGATCTGCCGCCGGTACTGGCTGAACCGCACGCAGGTTGGGTAAATGCGCTGGAACAAGAATGGCTACACCGTTACGGTACGCATTAATCTTTTTGCTGTGGGCGATGGTGGCGGTGATTTATGCACCGCTGATCCCGGCAACTCTCACGCTGATATCGCCTGCTTTGTCGTTGACACACTGGCAGGCGTTATTTGCTGACCCGCAGTTACCGCAGGCATTACTGGCAACGCTGGTGTCGACAACCATTGCGGCGGGCGGGGCGTTGTTGATTGCCCTGCTGGTGATTGTGGCGCTGTGGCCCGGGCCGAAATGGCAGCGTATGTGCGCCCGTCTGCCGTGGCTGCTCGCCATTCCCCATGTGGCTTTTGCCACCAGCGCCCTTCTGCTCTTTGCTGACGGAGGGCTGCTTTATGACTATTTCCCATATTTCACTCCGCCAATGGACAAATTGGGTATTGGGCTGGGCTTCACGCTGGCGGTGAAAGAAAGCGCATTTCTATTGTGGATCTTAGCGGCAGTATTGAGCGAAAAACGGCTGTTGCAGCAACTCATTGTGCTGGATTCGCTGGGCTACAGCCGCTGGCAATGCCTGAACTGGCTACTGTTGCCCTCCGTCGCGCCTGCGCTGGCAATGGCGATGCTGGCGATTGTTGCCTGGTCGCTGTCGGTCGTGGATGTGGCGATTATTCTTGGGCCAGGTAATCCACCGACGCTGGCAGTAATTAGCTGGCAGTGGTTAACTCAGGGCGAAGCCGATCAACAAACGAAAGGCGCACTCGCCAGCCTGCTGCTGATGCTGTTACTCGCCGCCTACGTTTTGCTGGGCTATCTGCTATGGCGTAGCTGGCGGCGTACTATTCCCCGCGTAGATGGCGTTCGTAAGCCTGCCACGCCTTTATTGCCTGGCATTACGCTGGCGAGTCTTTTACCCTTAACCGGTGTGCTGTGTGTGGTTCTGCTGACGATCCTCGCGGATCAGTCGACGATCAATAGTGAAGCGCTCATCAACAGCCTGACAATGGGGCTGGTGGCGACATTCATCGCTTTGCTCCTGTTACTGCTGTGGCTGGAATGGGGGCCACAGCGTCGCCAGTTGTGGCTATGGTTGCCCATTTTATTACCCGCTCTGCCACTGGTGGCGGGCCAGTACACGCTGGCGCTATGGCTAAACATGGATGGAAGCTGGACGGCGGTGGTCTGGGGGCATCTGCTGTGGGTAATGCCGTGGATGCTGTTTATCCTGCAACCCGCCTGGCAGCGCATTGATTCACGGTTAATTTTGATTGCGCAAACACTGGGCTGGTCGCAGTCCAAAATCTTCTTTTACGTGAAATGTCCGCTTATGCTACGCCCTACGCTGATTGCCTTCGCGGTGGGATTTTCAGTCAGTATTGCACAGTATATGCCGACGCTGTGGCTGGGCGCGGGGCGTTTTCCGACGCTCACCACTGAAGCGGTGGCATTAAGCAGCGGCGGCAGCAACGGTATTCTCGCCGCCCAGGCTTTATGGCAACTGCTATTACCGCTTATTATTTTTGCCCTGACCGCGTTAGTCGCAAAATGGGTAGGTTATGTCAGACAAGGACTCCGCTAATGCTCTGCGTGAAAAATGTTTCGCTACGTTTACCAGAAAGCTGCTTGCTGACAAACGTTAACTTTACGGTGGATAAATGTGACATTGTCACGTTAATGGGGCCGTCTGGCTGTGGAAAATCCACTCTGTTTTCATGGATGATTGGTGCGCTGGCCGGACAGTTTTCTTGTACAGGTGAGCTATGGCTCAATGAGCAACGGATTGACATGCTACCCACCGCAGAGCGTCAGATTGGCATTCTTTTCCAGGATGCACTGTTATTTGACCAGTTCAGCGTCGGGCAAAATTTACTGCTGGCTCTGCCAGCGGCACTCAAAGGTGTTGCAAGGCGCGATGCGGTAAATGATGCGCTGGAGCGTGCGGGGCTTGGCGGTATGTTCCATCAGGATCCTGCCACTTTGTCTGGCGGTCAGCGAGCGCGCGTTGCTCTGCTTCGCGCTCTTCTCGCTCAGCCAAAAGCGTTGCTACTGGATGAGCCATTCAGCCGTCTTGATGTAGCTCTGCGCGATAATTTTCGCCAGTGGGTATTTAGCGAAGTTCGCGCCCTGGCGATCCCCGTCGTTCAGGTAACGCACGATCTCCAGGATGTTCCTGCTGATAGTTCTGTTCTGGATATGGCGCAGTGGTCAGAAAATTACAACAAACTGTGATAACGCAAAGTTTTTCTCAATGCGTCAGTTCAGAATGGCGCACTCAAAACTACAATGTCGGGATTTTCGATGAAACGTGTTTCTCAAATGACCGCGCTGGCAATGGCTTTAGGGCTGGCTTGCGCTTCTTCGTGGGCCGCTGAACTGGCGAAGCCTCTTACACTTGACCAGCTTCAACAACAAAATGGCAAAGCGATAGATACTCGCCCCAGCGCGTTTTATAACGGCTGGCCACAAACCTTAAATGGCCCTTCTGGTCATGAACCTGCCGCCTTAAACCTCTCTGCTAGCTGGCTCGACAAAATGAGCACCGAACAGCTTAACGCGTGGATCAAGCTACATAACCTGAAAGCCGATGCTCCGGTTGCGCTGTACGGTAATGACAAAGATGTCGATGCCGTCAAAACGCGTCTGCAAAAAGCAGGTTTTACGCATATCTCCATCCTGAGTGACGCGCTAAGTGAACCTTCCCGTCTGCAAAAACTGCCGCACTTTGAGCAGCTGGTTTATCCGCAATGGCTGCATGACCTGCAACAAGGTAAAGAGGTTACGGCGAAACCTGCCGGTGACTGGAAAGTCATTGAAGCGGCCTGGGGCGCTCCTAAGCTTTACCTTATCAGTCATATTCCCGGCGCTGACT
The DNA here is from genome assembly GCF_046486495.1 of Escherichia sp. WS3227_2. Lineage (NCBI taxonomy): Bacteria > Pseudomonadati > Pseudomonadota > Gammaproteobacteria > Enterobacterales > Enterobacteriaceae > Escherichia > Escherichia sp. WS3227_2. The sequence goes on along the minus strand of NZ_JBJQLG010000009.1, from coordinate 199,324 downwards.
ACATCGATACCAACGAAGTGGAAAGCGAACCGCTGTGGAACAAAGTTTCTGATGAACAACTAAAAGCGATGCTGGCAAAACACGGCATTCGCCATGACACCACGGTCATTCTGTACGGGCGTGACGTATACGCTGCAGCGCGTGTGGCGCAGATAATGCTTTATGCCGGCGTGAAAGATGTGCGCCTGCTGGATGGCGGCTGGCAAACCTGGTCCGACGCGGGTCTGCCCGTTGAGCGCGGTACGCCAGCGAAAGTGAAAGCGGAACCGGATTTCGGCGTGAAGATCCCGGCACAACCGCAACTGATGCTTGATATGGAACAGGCGCGTGGACTGCTGCATCGCCAGGATGCATCGCTGGTGAGCATTCGTTCGTGGCCAGAATTTATCGGTACGACCAGCGGTTACAGCTATATTAAACCAAAAGGTGAAATAGCCGGAGCACGTTGGGGACACGCTGGTAGCGACTCGACGCATATGGAAGATTTTCATAACCCAGATGGCACCATGCGCAGCGCCGGTGATATTACGGCTATGTGGAAAGCATGGAATATCAGACCAGATCAGCAAGTTTCATTCTACTGCGGCACCGGCTGGCGCGCGTCCGAAACCTTTATGTACGCACGAGCAATGGGCTGGAATAACGTCTCCGTTTACGACGGCGGCTGGTACGAATGGAGCAGCGATCCAAAAAATCCGGTAGCAACCGGTGAACGCGGCCCGGACAGCAGCAAATAACATTGCAATTACTGACGCTGGAGCGACTTCAGCGTCAGATACCCACTCCACACCCGCGTAAAGGTCGTCATCCAACACAGCGCACCAAATACCCACGCAAACCACGGAAAACAGGCCGGAAAGAGGCAACTCAGAACAAACAGCAAAATCGTCTCGCTGCCTTCGGTTAACCCGCCAAGATAATAAAACGATTTATGCGCATAACCGGGATTATCAATCTGATGTTTCGTCGCCAGCGCAGCAAAGGCGAGAAAACTGCTGCCCGTACCGATAAACGCAAACAGCAGCCAGCCGCCTGCCAGCGCATTTTGCTCCGGTGCAGCAAGAATAAAACCAAACGGCACCAGCGCGTAAAAGAGAAAATCGAGAGAAATATCGAGAAAGCCGCCCGCGTCGGTAAGCCCTCTGCGCCGCGCCAGTGCGCCATCCAGACCATCAAGCAGACGATTCAACAAAATGACGACTAGCGCCGTCAGATACCAGCCCAGCGCCAGAAAAGGCAGTGCCAGCACGCCGATGGCAAATCCCACTAATGTTAAACCATCTGGCGTAATGCCCGGTTTATCAAGAACCCGCACGCACTGATGCAACAACGGTTTAATCCGGGGATGAAGATGGCGGTCTAGCACAGGCACTCCTTAAATATAAAGCCTTTCTGATTGAGCAACAGTGCGGATATTATGGCATTTTTCGCTTATCTGCCCGTGTGTAATTTATGAAAATGATTGAAGTTGTTGCCGCCATCATCGAACGTGATGGCAAAATTTTACTCGCGCAACGCCCCGCCCATAGCGATCAGGCGGGATTATGGGAGTTTGCCGGTGGTAAAGTCGAGCCGGATGAAAGCCAGCGGCAGGCGCTGGTGCGTGAGTTACGCGAAGAACTGGGCATCGAAGCAGCTGTGGGTGAATATGTTGCCAGCCATCAGCGAGAAGTTTCAGGGCGGATTATCCATCTTCATGCCTGGCACGTACCCGACTTCCACGGGACGTTACAGGCACATGAACATCAGGCGCTGGTCTGGTGCACACCTGAAGAGGCGCTGCAATATCCGCTGGCCCCTGCTGACATTCCACTATTAGAGGCGTTTATGGCTTTACGCGCCGCCAGACCAGCGGATTAGTGCTAAGGGTTTTGTCATCCCGCTGGCATTGCAGGAGTATTCCTTCGGCTTTAATTACCGCCCCTTCAGAATAATTTTGATCCTGATAAACGCAGCACTGAGTACAGGGCTGCGCTGACTGCCCGCCTGAACTGAACACTTCTGGCGGTACGTTCACCTCCACGTCCTGACGATAATGCGGGTTAGCCAGTGCAATTAATGGAAATGCTAATACTACGGCGAACAATGCTCGACTCACAGGGAACTCCTTAACGTTATTGTCTCTGCTACTAATAACGGTAGCCGGGCGGCATAACTTTAGCGTCTGAGCTATCGCATTTGGTTATGAGATTACTCTCGTTATTAATTTGCTTTCCTGGGTCATTTTTTTCTTGCTTACCGTCACATTCTTGATGGTATAGTCGAAAACTGCAAAAGCACATGACATAAACAACATAAGCACAATCGTATTAATATATAAGGGTTTTATATCTATGGATCAGACATATTCTCTGGAGTCATTCCTCAACCATGTCCAAAAGCGCGACCCGAATCAAACCGAGTTCGCGCAAGCCGTTCGTGAAGTAATGACCACACTCTGGCCTTTTCTTGAACAAAATCCAAAATATCGCCAGATGTCATTACTGGAGCGTCTGGTTGAACCGGAGCGCGTGATCCAGTTTCGCGTGGTATGGGTTGATGATCGCAACCAGGTACAGGTCAACCGTGCATGGCGTGTGCAGTTCAGCTCTGCCATCGGCCCGTACAAAGGCGGTATGCGCTTCCATCCGTCAGTTAACCTTTCCATTCTCAAATTCCTCGGCTTCGAACAAACCTTCAAAAATGCCCTGACTACTCTGCCGATGGGCGGTGGTAAAGGCGGCAGCGATTTCGATCCGAAAGGAAAAAGCGAAGGTGAAGTGATGCGTTTTTGCCAGGCGCTGATGACTGAACTGTATCGCCACCTGGGCGCGGATACCGACGTTCCGGCAGGTGATATCGGGGTTGGTGGTCGTGAAGTCGGCTTTATGGCGGGGATGATGAAAAAGCTCTCCAACAATACCGCCTGCGTCTTCACCGGTAAGGGCCTTTCATTTGGCGGCAGTCTTATTCGCCCGGAAGCTACCGGCTACGGTCTGGTTTATTTCACAGAAGCAATGCTAAAACGCCACGGTATGGGTTTTGAAGGAATGCGCGTTTCCGTTTCTGGCTCCGGCAACGTCGCCCAATACGCTATCGAAAAAGCGATGGAATTTGGTGCTCGTGTGATCACTGCGTCAGACTCCAGTGGCACTGTAGTTGATGAAAGCGGATTCACGAAAGAGAAACTGGCACGTCTTATCGAAATCAAAGCCAGCCGCGATGGTCGAGTGGCTGATTACGCCAAAGAATTTGGTCTGGTCTATCTCGAAGGCCAACAGCCGTGGTCTGTACCGGTTGATATCGCCCTGCCTTGCGCCACCCAGAACGAACTGGATGTTGACGCCGCGCATCAGCTTATCGCCAATGGCGTTAAAGCCGTCGCTGAAGGGGCAAATATGCCGACCACCATCGAAGCGACTGAACTGTTCCAGCAGGCAGGCGTACTGTTTGCACCGGGTAAAGCGGCTAATGCTGGCGGTGTAGCAACATCGGGCCTGGAAATGGCACAAAACGCTGCGCGCCTGGGCTGGAAAGCCGAGAAAGTTGACGCACGTTTGCATCACATCATGCTGGATATCCACCATGCCTGTGTCGAGCATGGTGGTGAAGGTGAGCAAACCAACTACGTGCAGGGTGCGAACATTGCCGGTTTTGTGAAGGTTGCCGATGCGATGTTAAGCCAGGGCGTGATTTAAGACAATTGTGCCGGATACAGCGCAAACGCCTTATCCGGCAATAAAAATCTTCAGTATCAGATGGTTGAAAGAACCTTTATGTTATCACTCCATTGCCCGCCTCTTCTGATGGCGGGCTTTTTTTCGGCGCTCTCTTGCGTGGCGAATCCTTTTTCTTCCCTTCTCCACCGCCGGGAGCCATTATTCCCCGAAACTGCCTTACCGACGTGCGCTTTGCCTGATCAATCAACTGATACAGCGTCCCCACCAGCGGTTGCATAAAGTCCTGGTAGCGACACTGCTTTTCGCTGATTTGCGTCAGCACCGATTCCCAGTGCGCGGTCATGTCCGGTCTCGTTGCCATCTCTGGCAGCGAATGGAATAATGCTTTTCCGGCGTCGGTGGAGTGGATATAGCGCCCTTTTTTGGTCAGGAAGCCTCGCTTGAACAGCAGTTCAATAATCCCGGCGCGAGTCGCTTCTGTCCCCAGACCATCGGTCGCACGAAGGATCTTTTTCAGATCTTTGTCCTGCACAAAACGTGCTATCCCGGTCATCGCTGAAAGCAGTGTTGCATCGGTAAAATGGCGCGGCGGCTGGGTTTGCCGCTCTACCACTTCACCTTTTTCACACAGCAACTCATCGCCTTTCGCCACCACAGGCAGCGACGTGCCGTCGTTTTCTTCATCGCGCTCTTTGCTGCCTAACAGTGTGCGCCAGCCTGCTTCAGCAAGAAAACGTGCTTTAGCGACAAATTTGCCTTTGGCAATGTCCAGTTCGATAACACACTTGCGGAACACCGCATCCGGGCAGAACTGCATCAAATACTGACGGGCAATCAGGTTATAGACCTTCGCTTCGTTCTCCGTCAGGTTGATCGCAGAACTCCGTGCGGTCGGGATGATGGCGTGGTGCGCATCGACCTTTTTGTCATCCCAGCAGCGGTTGCGTATATCTGGATCGACCACTGGCTGCGGTAACAAGCCCGGTGCATGAACGCTGATGGCATTCATCACTGCGTGGCGTCCGGCAAAATGCTCTTCTGGCAGATAGCGACAATCGGAACGCGGATAAGTGATTAGCTTGTGCGTTTCGTACAACTTCTGGCAGATATCAAGCACGTTCTGCGCGCTCAGACCAAAGCGTTTTGCCGCTTCAATCTGCAACGCCGAAAGCGAAAACGGTAGCGGTGCGGATTCTGATTCCCGTTTATCGTTATAGCTGGTGACAATAGCCGGTTGGCCGCTGATGCGGTTGACCACATGCTCCGCCAGCGGACGATGTAACAAGCGCCCTTCTTCATCCTGATAAGGTTCACACGCTTCGCTCGGTTGCCAGATAGCGGTAAACCGCTCATCGGCAGGTGTCACGATATGCGCTTTGACTTCAAAGAAATCTTTCGCCACGAAGTTTTCAATCTCTTCGTCGCGGCGCACTACCAGCCCGAGCACGGGCGTCTGCACGCGTCCCACGGAAAGTACGCCCTGATAACCGGCATTGCGACCGAGAATAGTATACGCACGGGTCATATTGATGCCGTACAGCCAGTCGGCACGCGCTCGCGCCAGCGCAGAAACGCACAGCGGTACAAACTCACTGTTGGAACGAAGACGGTCGATCGCCCGCTCAACCGCCTGCGGGTTCAGGTCGTTTATCAAGCAACGCTGCACCTGCTGGCGCTTTTCCGGTGCCAGTTGCAGATAGTCCAGCACTTCATCCACCAGTAATTGCCCTTCGCGATCCGGGTCACCGGCGTGAACGATTTCGCTGGCTTCATGCAGGAAGCGTTTGATGACATTAAGTTGTTTAGTCACGGAGGGTCGGGGCTGTAATTGCCACTTTTCCGGGACAATCGGCAAATCCGCAAGATTCCAGCGCGCATAGCGGCTGTCGTAGGCGTCTGGCTGCGCCTGCTCAAGCAGGTGACCGATACACCAGGTCACTACCTGACCATTACCGCACTCGATAAAGCCATCGCCTTTCCGGTGCGGTTTGGGCAGGACATCAGCAATGGCGCGCGCCAGACTCGGTTTTTCGGCAATAAACAACCGCATTGAATTAACGGATCTCAACCATGGCACGACCGCCGCGCGCTGGCACCAGTTCGCCAATCGCCGTCAGTTCAATGCCAAACTCGGCGGCTGTAGCTTTAACCTCATTTTCTGCTTCCGGCATGACCGCCAGCAGCAAACCGCCAGAAGTTTGCGGATCGCACAGCAAATCGCGCACTTCACGCGGCATTTCACCCATCAGATGACCGTAGCTGGCAAAGTTACGTTCGGTGCCGCCAGGCACTGCGCCCAACTTAATGTACTCTTCAACCCCCGGCAGTTTCGGGATCGCTTCATAGTCGACGCGCGCCTGCACACCAGCACCCTGACACATTTCGCTTAAATGCCCCAGCAGACCAAAGCCCGTAACGTCGGTCATCGCTTTTACGCCTTCGATGTTGGCAAAGGACGCGCCTGCGATGTTCATCCGGCACATCACTTCCGTCGCCAGTCCCTGATGTTCTGGTTTCAGCAGTGATTTTTTCTCAGCCGTGGTAAGAACGCCGATCCCCAGCGGTTTCGTCAGGAACAGTTTGCATCCGGCTTGTGCGGTACTGTTTTTCTTCACCCGCTCGGTCGGTACGATCCCCGTTACCGCCAGACCAAAAATCGGCTCCGGCGCATCGATGGAGTGACCGCCAGCCAGCGCAATACCCGCCTGACGGCATGCATAGCGTCCACCTTCGGTTACTTCGCGGGCAATTTCAGAGGAAAGTTTGTTAATAGGCCAGCCGAGGATCGCAATCGCCATAATCGGTTTGCCACCCATCGCGAAGATATCACTGATGGCGTTAGTCGCCGCAATGCGGCCAAAATCGAAAGGATTATCAACGATCGGCATAAAGAAGTCGGTGGTACTGATAACGCTGGTGCCATTGCCCAGATCGTACACCGCCGCATCGTCGCGGGTTTCATTACCCACAAGCAAATTCGGATCAACAAACTTCGCCTGCTCACTGTGCAGGATAGTTTCCAACACTTTTGGGGAAATTTTACAGCCGCAACCAGCTCCGTGGCTGTATTGGGTCAAACGAATCGAGTTCTCGCTCATGGACATCTCCTGTCAATGCAATCCGGGTATGGTAACCCTCATTCCGTGAAGTGATAAGTGAGAGTGTCTGAATTCCTGCGCCTTTGCTCACAATCCAGACAGTTTCGCGACAATTATCAGAAATAAGTGACAAACGGCGTCGGGTCCGGGACGTTAATCGACGTAGATGCTTTCAGCTGCGGCGTACCAAGGTAGAGAAAACCGACAATTTTATCCTGCTCACGGCAACCGAATGCTTCACGCACTACCGGACTTTCAGTTAATGCGCCACTGCGCCAGATGCCGCCAAACCCCTGGGCAACTGCTGCCATTTGCATCGCCATGACCGCGCATCCCGCAGACATTTCCTGTTCCCAGCGCGGGACTTTATGATTTTCTTCGCATTTTGCCACCACCGTTATGATGAGCGGTGCGCGGAACGGCGCATTACGCGCTTTGTCGATAGCTTTTTCATCACTACCGGCAGCAATCGCCCCCTGTTCCAATAATGCGCTGAAACGCTCGCGTCCTTCCCCTTCAATCACAAAAAAATGCCACGGTTGCATGGACTTATGGTCCGGCGCACGCATACCCGCTCGCAGTATGTTTTGCAGTTGTTCACCCGTTGGCGCAGGTTCAGCCAGGCGGGAGGCGCTACGGCGATTGATCAATAGTTCGAGTGCATCCATTTGATTAACTCCTGTCATGATATTTATTCACAAAATTAACACGAGAGTGGATTTTGTTACAGCCCAGTCCGCAATTCCTGCTGACAAGTGCCGGTTGGGTCATTACGATAACCACATCTATTGCGCCTGTGACAGGTGTGACCTTTAGTTGGGAGAATACATGCGAACCCTTTGGCGATTTATTGCCGGATTTTTTAAATGGACGTGGCGTCTGCTGAATTTCGTCCGTGAAATGGTACTTAACCTGTTCTTTATTTTTCTCGTACTGGTTGGTGTGGGGATTTGGATGCAGGTCAGCGGTGGTGATTCGAAAGAAACGGCCAGTCGTGGCGCACTGCTGCTGGACATTTCTGGTGTGATCGTCGATAAACCCGACAGTTCTCAGCGGTTTAGTAAATTAAGCCGCCAACTGCTTGGTGCCAGTTCCGATCGTCTGCAGGAAAACTCACTGTTTGATATCGTCAATACCATTCGCCAGGCGAAGGATGACCGCAATATCACCGGTATCGTGATGGATCTGAAAAACTTCGCAGGCGGCGACCAGCCGTCTATGCAGTACATCGGCAAAGCCCTGAAAGAGTTTCGTGACAGCGGGAAACCGGTTTATGCCGTTGGCGAGAACTACAGCCAGGGGCAATATTATCTCGCCAGTTTCGCCAATAAAATTTGGCTGTCTCCGCAAGGTGTGGTTGATCTGCACGGTTTTGCCACCAACGGTCTGTACTACAAATCGTTACTGGATAAGCTGAAAGTTTCCACCCATGTGTTCCGCGTGGGTACGTATAAATCTGCCGTTGAACCGTTTATTCGTGATGATATGTCGCCGGCAGCTCGCGAAGCTGACAGCCGCTGGATTGGTGAGCTGTGGCAAAACTATCTGAATACTGTTGCCGCTAACCGGCAGATCCCTGCTCAGCAGGTATTCCCTGGCGCGCAAGGGTTGCTTGAGGGTTTAACCAAAACCGGTGGCGATACCGCGAAATATGCGCTGGAAAACAAGCTGGTCGATGCACTGGCATCAAGTGCCGAAATCGAAAAAGCTCTGACCAAAGAGTTCGGCTGGAGTAAGACTGATAAAAATTATCGCGCCATCAGTTATTACGATTACGCATTGAAAACACCGGCAGATACCGGTGACAGCATCGGTGTCGTCTTCGCGAATGGCGCAATTATGGATGGCGAGGAAACTCAGGGGAATGTTGGCGGTGATACCACTGCGGCACAAATCCGCGACGCTCGCCTTGACCCGAAAGTGAAAGCGATTGTTCTGCGTGTTAATAGTCCCGGCGGCAGCGTTACCGCGTCTGAAGTGATTCGCGCTGAACTGGCAGCAGCCCGGGCAGCGGGTAAGCCTGTGGTTGTATCGATGGGCGGCATGGCGGCATCTGGTGGTTACTGGATTTCCACACCAGCTAATTACATTGTGGCTAACCCCAGCACCCTGACCGGTTCTATCGGTATCTTCGGCGTGATCACCACCGTAGAAAATAGTCTGGATTCGATTGGTGTTCATACCGATGGCGTCTCAACTTCACCGCTGGCGGATGTTTCTATCACCAGGGCACTGCCGCCGGAAGCGCAGCAGATGATGCAGTTAAGCATTGAGAATGGCTATAAACGCTTTATCACGCTGGTTGCTGATGCGCGTCATTCAACGCCGGAGCAGATTGATAAAATCGCCCAGGGCCACGTCTGGACCGGTCAGGATGCAAAAGCTAACGGGCTGGTCGATAGTCTCGGTGATTTCGATGATGCGGTCGCCAAAGCAGCAGAGCTGGCAAAAGTGAAACAGTGGCATCTAGAATACTACGTTGATGAACCGACCTTCTTCGACAAAGTGATGGACAACATGTCTGGTTCTGTCCGGGCAATGTTGCCAGATGCGTTCCAGGCCATGTTACCTGCACCGCTGGCCTCGGTAGCCTCTACCGTTAAAAGTGAAAGCGACAAGCTGGCAGCGTTTAACGACCCACAAAACCGTTATGCGTTTTGCCTGACCTGCGCCAACGTGCGTTAAGTCTTGTACTGAGTGGCCGACAGATCGTCGGCCACATTATTTTTTACCTCTACGAATCCTCTTCCCGCTGTCTCGCCCCATATTTCCTTATCCGCATAGTATCAGGTGCGCTCCCCCTGCCTCACGTATATACTTTTGCTCTTTCGATATCATTCATATCAATATCATGCAAAAGAAATCAATTTACGTCGCCTACACGGGCGGGACCATCGGGATGCAGCGTTCCGAGCAGGGTTATATTCCGGTGTCAGGTCATCTACAGCGCCAACTGGCGCTGATGCCGGAATTCCATCGCCCGGAGATGCCAGATTTCACCATTCATGAATATACGCCGCTGATGGACTCTTCAGATATGACGCCAGAAGACTGGCAGCATATTGCTGAAGATATTAAAGCGCATTATGACGACTATGATGGTTTTGTCATTCTGCACGGCACCGACACGATGGCGTATACCGCCTCTGCGCTGTCGTTCATGCTCGAGAATCTCGGTAAACCGGTCATTGTGACAGGGTCACAAATCCCGCTAGCTGAGTTACGCTCTGACGGACAAATTAATCTGCTGAATGCGTTGTACGTTGCGGCGAATTATCCGATCAACGAAGTAACTCTCTTTTTTAATAATCGACTTTATCGTGGCAACCGTACCACCAAAGCCCATGCCGATGGGTTTGATGCGTTTGCCTCTCCAAACCTTCCTCCGTTACTGGAAGCAGGTATCCATATTCGTCGTTTGAATACGCCACCCGCCCCGCACGGTGAAGGGGAATTGATCGTTCATCCAATCACCCCACAACCAATTGGCGTAGTGACGATTTATCCGGGGATTTCTGCTGACGTCGTGCGCAATTTTCTGCGCCAACCGGTGAAAGCATTGATTCTGCGCTCATATGGCGTGGGTAATGCGCCACAAAACAAAGCCTTCCTGCAGGAATTACAAGAAGCCAGCGATCGCGGTATTGTGGTGGTCAACCTGACACAATGTATGTCCGGTAAAGTGAACATGGGTGGTTATGCCACTGGTAACGCCCTCGCCCATGCCGGCGTTATTGGCGGTGCAGATATGACTGTAGAAGCCACGCTAACCAAACTGCATTACCTGCTTAGCCAGGAACTGGATACCGAAACCATTCGCAAGGCCATGAGCCAAAACCTGCGCGGCGAACTGACGCCGGATGATTAAGGAGACTGCAATGCCCCCTCGCGCCCTGTTACTGGTCGATTTACAAAATGATTTCTGTGCTGGTGGCGCGCTCGCCGTGCCGGAAGGTGACAGTACGGTGGATGTCGCTAACCGCCTGATTGACTGGTGCCAGTCGCGCGGTGAAGCGGTTATCGCCAGTCAAGACTGGCACCCGGCGAATCACGGCAGTTTTGCCAGTCAGCACGGTGTAGAGCCTTATACGCCAGGCCAACTCGACGGTTTGCCACAAACCTTCTGGCCAGATCACTGTGTGCAGAACAGTGAAGGCGCACAATTACATCCGTTACTGAACCAAAAAGCGATCGCAGCGGTGTTCCATAAAGGCGAAAATCCTTTAGTTGACAGTTACAGTGCCTTTTTTGATAACGGCCGTCGGCAGAAAACCACGCTCGATGACTGGTTACGCGATCATGAAATCGATGAATTGATCATTATGGGCCTGGCTACTGACTATTGCGTGAAGTTTACCGTGCTGGACGCGTTACAGTTAGGTTATAAGGTTAATGTAATTACCGATGGTTGTCGTGGTGTGAATATCCAGCCACAGGACAGTGCGCACGCGTTTATGGAGATGTCAGCAGCTGGGGCAACGCTATATACGCTGGCAGACTGGGAAGAGACGCAGGAGTAATTTTATGCTGGCCTACAATTCTGTACTGCCATTGTAGGCCAGATAAAACACGTCAGTGGTACATCTGGTAATTGACACCATCAACGAAAGATTTAATTCACCTCAGAAATCTCTTCCAGCGACACCTTCCGCGTTTCGATGCCAAAAATGGAGAGAACCAGCGCACAGAGCACTAACATCACGCCAAGCACCATAAACACCGTGATTGACCCATAATGCGTTAATAGTGCCGCAACGCCATAAGGCGTGAAGACCGCGACGATCCGTCCTACGGCATTAACGAAACCCGAACCGCGCAAGCGTAAATGCGTTGGCCAGAGCTCCGGGATATAAACCGCCGACGCGAAGCAAACATACATGTATAAAAAGAAGATCATCACCAGGCCATAGATTAAAATCGCCCACTCTGTAGTCTGAATTGAATAGATATAGCCTAACACGGCAATAATAATAAGTAAGGCGGAGCCAAATAATCGACGAGGAAAATGATCAATAATTAATGCCGCAATAAATATTCCTACCGGAGCGCCAATCATAATAACAGCAGTCATTAATATTGATTTATCGACATCAATGCCGGAGTTAACAAATATGGTCGGTATCCATACGGTGATGGTATAAAGTGAAATGTTCATTGCAATTAAAACAGTAATCGCGACTAATGTACGTCGTAACATTTCCCCTTTAAACAGCAGCCAGAAAGTACCATTGATTACGTTAGCCTTGCTGTTGCTCTGATTCAAAGTAAGCGGGGGTAAACGAACACTCTTCTCTCTTTCAATTTGCTGCTCTACTTCACGAAGTTGGCTTTCTGCACCTGCGATTTGTCCTTTCCCCGCCAACCATCGAGGCGACTCAATAAAGTATTTACCTGAGAGAAACCAGGCTAACAGTATGCCAATACCACCCAGCAGAAACATTATCCGCCAACTAAAAAAAGCGATAACCACTACGCCTATCGCCGCAGACAACATGGGCGACCAGTTACCGACAAATGAGAGCCGCGCGGACCATTTTCCACGCACCGTCGCTGGGATAAACTCCGTAAACGAAGCATAGCCAACCATAATCAGCGCCCCCATTCCTGTGCCCATCAGGAAGCGAAAGAAGATGAGCCAGTACATATCAGGGACAAAAGCGGCCCCTGTTGCCGCAATACCGACGATGAGAAGATTTATGCGAAAAGCCCTGCGCCGCCCAAAATAATCACCGATGAACCCACCGGTAAGAGAGCCGATGAAATAACCAAACATTAATGCCGAGGTAAAGGCGGCATTGAGGAAATTATTTGACCATCCATTGCTTACCAGCTTTGCTAAAACAACATTGCCTGAATAACTCAAAAAACCCGTTAATAACAGACTAAAGCTTATAATACCAAATATACGATAATGAAACCGGGCCAAAGGCAAGCGGTCCAGTCTTGCGCCAATTTGATCATATTGTTCCATTAGGTGCCTCGGATTTGCTAAAAAGGTAGCAATTGCGGCAAATTCACTTGCCGCATCTTTATCATCATTTTATTTCCAGGCGCAGGAACAAATAATATTGACAACGTGTGCTTAAATTACCACACCAGCTGGATATTATTGTCTTTGCAAAATGCTATCCACTCTGCACCCGGTGATTTATCAGTTATTATGTAATTAATATGACTAAAGTCAGCTAACTGGACAAAAGCTTTGCGATCAAACTTAGAGTGATCAACCAATAACGCAACTTCTGTCGCCTGACGGATCATTGTCTTTTTGATTTCAGCTTCCGCTTCGTTAGAGTCCAGCGCGCCGCTGTTAATATCTAGACCTTTACAACTCATTACCATGATATCGACATGGTAGCGGCTGATGATCTCTTTAGTAATTCTTCCTTGCAGGGAAAGTGTATTTTTGTTTAGTTCCCCACCCGTTGAAACGACTTTAATTTCTGACTGAGCCAGAACATGAATCGCTTCCGCCGAGTTGGTTAGCAACGTCAGGTCACTACGGTCCTGTAACAATTTGAGCAATTCCATTACGGTACTACTGGAATCGGCTGCCATGGTGGTTTTATTGTCGATAAAGGGTAGTGCCTTGCGTGCAATAAGCTGCTTCTCTTCATAAAACGATGAAGCGCGCTTATAAAAATGGATATTCTCCGTCAACATCGCTGTATTTAAAACAGCACCACCATAGGTTCTGGTCAAAAAGCCTTCATCTTCCAGCTTCTCAAGATCGCGGCGAATGGTTTCTTCGGTTACCTGAAAAATCCCACTCAAATTTGAGACTGTCACCTTTTTATCGTTGGCAACCATTTGCTTAATTGCCTGAATCCTGTCTTTTGCCGCCACGATTACACCCCTGTATCTTTTTACATCACATTAGCGCGATTATCGCATAATTGATGTTTACTTTCAAAATAACCTGTTTGAATCACAGATTTTCATCACAGTTTTCACAGAAACAGAGGTGAATCGTGTTAAGTATTTAACGCTCCAGGGCCTCTGCCATTTCCCTCATCAATGTTGCGTCTGCATCCGATAAGTTGATATTCAATGCCGCGACATTTTCGCGTACCTGTTCCGGTGCAGTAGCCCCACTAAGAATGGAGATTAAATCACTCTGTTTTAATATCCACGCCAGTGCCAGAGTGGGAATTGTGCACTGATAACGAGCACAGAGTGGCTGCCACTGTTCAAGCATATCAATCACTTTCAGCATGTTTTCACGCTGGAACCAGACTTTATTTGCCCGAGCGCCGCCCGGAACGTAATCACGAGTGATGGTACCGGTCAACAATCCCTGCTCTAACGGGGAATAAACCTGTACCACAATGCCATTATCACGACATAGCGGCAGCAGTTCGCTTTCCATTGCCCGGTCGAGGATACTGTATTTCGCCTGAATAATATCCAGTTCACCATATTGCAGATACTCGCGGATATGGTCAGCATCGACGTTAGCAGCGCCTATAGCGCGAATTTTCCCTTCGGCCTTTAACTCATTGAGCACTGCGACAGTTTCAGCGATCGGCGTAAAAAATGGCGGCACCGACTGCCAGTGCGTCATGTAGATATCGATGTAATCAATACCCAGACGTTGCAAGCTGGCTTCTACCTCTTCGCGGATAGATTCCGGGGAAAGGTTTTTATACAACTGCCGATCGCCAACTTTGTTGAATAAACTTCCTTTTCGTTCCCAGACAATGCCGCATTTGGTTTCTACTACAACCTGTTCACGGGGCAGTTTTTTTAACGCCTGACCGACGATAACTTCACTATTGCCAAAGTTATATCCTGGCGCAGTATCAATCAGGTTAATGCCGCAACGATGGGCTTCAAGAATCGTATCAATACATATTTGTCGATCGAGATCGCCATTCCATGCAGGACCACCGCCAATGGCCCATGTCCCCAACCCCATTCGCGAAAGCGTTATATCCGTTGTGCCTAAAGGTATCTTTTTCATTTGCCTTCATTATCCTTCGTATTCTTCCAGCAATTGTTCGACCAGCTTTCTGTTTTTTACACCGGTGGTGGCACCGACGCTTAAAACCGAAATAGCCGCCGTTGCATTGGCAAAGCGTGCGCATTCACGCAGATTTTTGCCTTCTAACAGAGCTGCGATAAAGCCAGAAGCAAAGTTATCGCCTGCGCCAATAGTGTCGATGGCGGTTATTCCTGCGACCGCCGGCACCTTCATCGTCATGTCACCACGCTTGATAAAGCAGCCGTCTTTACCCGTTTTAATCACCACCGTTTTTACGCCGCACGCAAGAAAGCAGTCAGCAATTTCATCCAGTGTCTCTTTCCCGGTGAGTAATTTTGCCTCGGCAAAATTAGGAAACAGATAATCGACAAAACTCAATGCTTCGCAAATATCATCCAGCGTTTCATTCAACCGCGGTTTGATCATATCGGCACAGATAATCATCTGCCGGGCTTTAGCTTGCGTAAAAATTTCTGTTAGCGCTTTACCATCCAATAGAGGACTGTTGAAAATACTGGCCAGAGATAATAATTTCGCCTGAGAAAACCGCGAAAAATCAACATCGTCAATATTCAATTTCCACAGACTGCCGTTACGGTTTGTGACAAACGTCCGCTCGCCATCCTCCGTCACCAGTCCAACGTTAATTGAGGTATCTATGCTGACGTCCTGCTTCAGGCTTTGAATATCAATATTCTCTTTGCGGCAATGGTCGAGAATAAATTGCCCGGCGGCATCTTTACCAATACGACTCATTAATGCTGTGCGATGGCCCAGACGAGAAATAATTGTTGCTTCATTTATTGCATCACCCCCGGTGGTCATTGCGATTCTTTCAAGAGGATAAGAATCCACATCAAAGATATTTTTACTGACCGGTTGCAATGGAATATCAACAATAGCGGCACCTATACAAATAACGTCGAGATTATCCATATCATTATTCCGCTTTGCCATCAGAACCGAACAGTTTAATTTTTTCCAATGCCCGTTCTTTTACAGCTTTACGTACTTCACGTTCTAAATGCAGGAAAGGCTGATCCTGGTTTTCTTTCACTGCTACCATTGCGGCCTGACAGAGCTCCGTATGAATGTTGATTTTCGCGATACCCAACGAAATGGCAGTTTTAATGTCGGTATCACTGATCCCCGATGCGCCGTGCAAAACCAGCGGAACAGAAACGGCATCGCGTACGCGTTTGACGACCTCAAAATTCAATTGTGGCTCTGACGTATAAACCCCATGTTGGTTGCCGATGGCGACAGCCAATGAGTCACAGCCCGTACGTTCAACAAATTCAGCCGCCTGGTCAGGATCGGTATAGTGATAGCCCGCCAGCGCTTCTTCATAAACGGTTTCATTACCGACATGCCCTAATTCTGCCTCTACCGGAATACCCAGCGGATGGAAGAAATCAACAGCCTCTTTGGTTAAACGAATATTTTCTTCGAAATCAAATGCGGAAGCATCACGCATTAATGAATTCATACCATGAGTCCAGGCGTTATGAATAATTTCCATACTCCGACCATGATCCCAATGAGTTATTACCGGCACCGTTGCTTTTTTTGCCATTGATACCATCATGTGAGAGAAATCTTCAAATGAGGTGTTCCCGACAAAACCTGTACCAAAAGAAATAATAACCGGTGATTTCGCTTCTTCGGCTGCGTCGATAACGCCCATCAACATTTCTGCATTCCATACGTTAAAATGGGCAATTGCATAATGTTTATTTGTGGCATCGTTTTCCCAATATCTGATATCTGCGAGCATATTCTGTTCTCCCGTATTAATTAATCGCTAATTTTAATAACGCCTTTAATAATGTCGCGTTTGTTGTTAACCGACTCTTCAAATGCCTGTTGTACATCCTGATAATCGTAAATATGTGTCACCATCGATTTCACATCGAATCGCCCTGAGGAAATAGCTTCAATCGTGACCGGATAACGATTGGCATAGCGGAATACTGTCTGAATAGTGACTTCGCGATTGATTTTGAGGAAATTGATTGCCGAATCGCCCGGTACAGTACCAACAATCATAATTTTACCGCCGCGCATTACCAGATAAGGTGCCTGTTTAACGGTGACCGCAGAACCCGCTGTTTCGAAAACAATATCTGCGCCCATTTCTTCGGTAAATTGCTGACAGCGTGCAATAGTGTCTTCTTTTGCACCGTTAATAACCACTGTCGCGCCGAGCTGTTCCGCCATTGTCAGACGTTTATCCAGTACATCAACGACGGCAATATCCGTAGCTCCCAGGCATTTGCACGCTTGCAACGTCATCAAACCAATACAACCCGCTCCCAGAATAATTATCTTCTTACCCGGTTTAACATCTGCCAGCATCGCGGCATGCATCCCGACTGCAGCAGGCTCCACCAGCGCCCCTTCCATCATGTCCATATTGTCGGGCAGTTTGTAAGTAAAGCTCTCCGGATGACACAGATAGTGCGTTAATGCGCCGCGGTAGTTAGGTTGTGTCGCCATAAAATCAACGTCCGGGCAGATGTTATATTTGCCTTCCAGACAGTAACGACAGTGACCGCAAGGAACGCCAGGTTCGATATTTACCCGATCCCCCGCTTTAAATTTGCGCACACGGCTTCCCACAGCCACAACCGTCCCGGCGCATTCATGACCCAAGCCAATTTCTTGATTTGGGTCTTTAGGCGGAATAAACGGGCCTGATTCAAAACCATGTACATCTGAACCACAAATACCGACATATTCCACTTTAATCAAAACTTCATCTTCTTTAGGCACAGGTATTTCTGCTGAAATAATTTTCATTGTGCCCGGCACCTGCAATATTGCTTTTGAATTTTTCATTTTGAATCCACCAGTATTATTTATTGACTACTGCATCAATACTTAAACTTTCAACGGAGACACCTTTGGTTTCAATTCCAATGGTGGCGATAGCAATTGCGACAATAATTGAAACCGCCCCCAGAAGAATAAAGACTCCCGTTACGCCATAACTACTGAGCAGCACTGCAACGGCATAAGGTGCGGCAATACCACTGATTCGCCCTACCGCATTCGCCAGACCGGAGCCACGTAATTTGGCCTCTGTCGGCCAGATCTCAGGGACATACACTGCCGAGGCATAGCAAACGTACATATAGACGAAAGTAATCAGGAAGAAACCAATCAGCGTTATGAGCAACATACTGGTTTGCAGTGAATAGATATATCCGAGCACCGCAATCAGGATTAATAGCCCCACACCCATTGTTTTACGCGGAATTTTATCCATCACCAGCATGGCAATAAAAATACCAAATGGCGCACCAAACATACTCATGGTATTTAAAACAATCGAGTCTTTTAAATTAATCCCCTGGGTCATGAATATTGTTGGCAACCAGTTAATTAGTGTGTACTGCACAACGTTCATGGCAATCAGCACACAAGAACCTAATATCACGCGTTTCAGTAATACTCCTGTCAGTAAGGCTGAATACGGCACCGCTTGTGGCGCTTTACCGTCATCAGCAATAACCACGGACGGCAAAGGTTTTCCCGTCTGGCGTATGACGCCTTCTTCTATACTCCGCATGACTTTCTCGGCTTCCTGATACCGTCCGCGCGATTCCAGCCAGCGCGGGGATTCAGGAAAGTAGCGCCAGGCCAGCGCCGTAGCGATAAGCGACAATATTGCAGGGATAAGCAGTTGTACTCGCCAGTTCCACTCTGCACTAATCAGCGGCGTGAGTCCCATCGCAATCAATGAACAGAGCGGATATGACCAGTTGCCAATAAAAGAAACCCGACTGGACCACGTTCCGCGATTTCTACCGGGCATATATTCGGTGAAACCAGCAAACAGCGTCACCAGTAAAGCTCCCAGCCCAACGCCCATCACAAAACGGCAGGCAATAAGGAAATCCATATTCGGTGAAAAAGCACCGACCACCATCGAGGCAATATGAATGGCCTCATAGAGGATGAACGCATTTCTGCGACCGGTTTTGTCACCGATGATGCCGCCAACCAGCGCACCGAGAAACATTCCGGCGGTCGTGATTGCTGAGAATGTGGCAGTGGTGGAATTATCTGTCCAGCCCAACTCTTTCAGCTGCGCGAGGATCAAGCCACCAACGGCATTACTCCAGCAGACAAGCAAGCCAAACGCGACGATGGCAAACATTGACGAATGCCAGCGGCAATCCGGTAAGCGATCCAGCCGTGCACCACAATGCGGTTTTGTTATCTGTTCCATGCGATAACGTTCCTTCAGGAGAGTAGTTATTCATCAAAGTCGTAAGTCATGATCACTTTGATTGCGGTTTTATCGACCATCGCATCAAACCCTTCGCGCCATTGCGACAGGCCGATACGATGCGTGATCATCGGTTTGACTTTGATAGCGCCGCTGGCTAATAGCCGAAGAGCGTTACGCCATGAGGTGGAGTCATAGGCCATATGCCCAATGATGCTTTTGTTCCAGGCGGTAATGTCATTAATCGAGAAATCAAGAGGTTTGAAGCCCATTCCAACGCGTACCACTTCCCCGTTCGGGCGGAGCATTTCGATGGCTTGTTTCAATGCGATATTGGCACCGGAGCATTCAATCACCAGTCCCAGATTGTCTTTGCCACAAATTTGCTGGCAGCGCGCCACCACATCTTCGGTAGAACCATTTACTACTGCCGTCGCACCCAGTTCTTTTGCAACCGGGAAGCGGACCGCCACATCTTCTTGCAGACCAACGACGACGATATTTACCGCCCCCATAATCCGCGCCATTTGTACGGAGAACAGCCCGAGTGGGCCAGTGCCGATGACGACCACATCCTGACCAGGAAGGAATTTCGATTGCTGCGCGATGGATTTGTAGGCATTACAGATAGGGTCAAGCACGGCTGCGTCCTCATAATCAACACCATCAGGGATTTCCCACAACGCATGACGATGAATTTTGAGAATTTCACCAGGAACCAGACAATATTTGGAAAAACCACCGCCCCAGGTATTGTTATCCAGACCAAGGTTTACTTTTTGTGTACAACACAGAAAATCACCTTGTTCACAGGCCGGACAAACGCCGCAGACGTGACCGCTGTTATCTGACACGACGCGTTGCCCCACTTTCCAGTCTTTGACTTTTTCACCAACCTGCGCAATACAACCTGCGAACTCATGGCCGCGGATAGAGTTAAACTCATCAGAACCGCTATCGACATTGTAGTGCTTCATGTCTGCGCCGCAGATTGCCGCGGCTTTAATTTCAATCACTACATCTTCCGGGCCACAAATGGGTTGTGGGACATCGATCATCTTGTAGCCGCCAAAGGCTTTGCCAAACCGAGCCAGTGCTTTCATTGCGTCATCCTCTGTGTTTTGTTTTGCTTAGATGGTCATCATACTTACCCACATGATTTTTGAGGTCAACATTAAATCTGTAAAACACAGATAATGATCTGCGTTTTACAACTCAGATCACAATTACGCAGAAAATGGCTGGATCTGTTACAGGGTGATGGAAGGCGGAACGCAAAATGAGCAAATTTGAGAGGGATTACCGGCCAAATAGGTCTGAGACTTAAGTTCAGGAGAAGTCATTCAGGCGTGAACGCGACTGCAAGAGACCGGGCTGGGGCTTTGCCTGGTCGTGACGAGATAATTGAGATGAGTCGTGGGGTTATTGTTGGCTATCCCCTTTATAACCGCGGCAAAAAGGGGATAAACCACTTACTTAAACATGGCAATAGGCTTTGCTGAGATACCAAAATCTTCTTTTAACTGTTGTTTGCTCTTCATAACCATCTGACCATTTGTGTCAATTGTCATATGCTGAGCTTCGGTATTATGGCGGGCTTGCCACAGCATCACCAATTGCAGGCAGTTCTCTTTTTGTTCCTCGGTCAGCGCAACGCCATCTGGCCACTTACCCAGTTCAACGGCTGTCGACAAACGCTGGTATACCTCAGGCGTCATGCTGTTGATAATGTCATCAAGATTCATAATTTTTCCGCTCCTGTGGAATAAGTTGCTGAATCGTTTTTTCAACCGTTGATTTCTTCGCCGTTTTCGCCATCGGTAAAGCGTAAAGAGGCAGAGTTAACACAATAACGTTCGCCCGTTGGCTGCGGCCCGTCGGGGAAGACATGCCCCAGATGGGCATCACAGTTACCGCAACGAATTTCTATGCGCTGCATTCCATGTGACAAGTCTTTGATATAACGAATGGATTCTTCACTCACCGGTTCGTAGAAACTGGGCCAGCCACAGCCGGAATCATACTTGGTTTGGGAATGAAACAGCGGGGCATCGCAGATCAAACAGTGATATACGCCGTCACGCTTGTTATGCAGTAAACGACCCGTAAATGGCGGCTCTGTCCCATGATTCTGCGTCACGTAGAACTGCATCTCGGACAAATTTTTTTTCAGTTCTTCTGCCGAAGGTTTATTAGCCATTTGCTCACATCTCACTTTAATCGTGCTCACATTACGTGACTGATTCTAACAAAACATTAACACCAACTGGCAAAAATTTGTCCTAAACTTGATCTCGACGAAATGGCTGCACCTAAATCGTGATGAAAATCACATTTTTATCGTAATTGCCCTTTAAAATTCGGGACGCCGACCCCATGTGGTCTCAAGCCCAAAGGAAGAGTGAGGCGAGTCAGTCGCGTAATGCTTAGGCACAGGATTGATTTGTCGCAATGATTGACACGATTCCGCTTGACGCTGCGTAAGGTTTTTGTAATTTTACAGGCAACCTTTTATTCACTAACAAATAGCTGGTGGAATATATGACTATCAAAGTAGGTATCAACGGTTTTGGCCGTATCGGTCGCATTGTTTTCCGTGCTGCTCAGAAACGTTCTGACATCGAGATCGTTGCAATCAACGACCTGTTAGACGCTGATTACATGGCATACATGCTGAAATATGACTCCACTCACGGCCGTTTCGACGGTACCGTTGAAGTGAAAGACGGTCATCTGATCGTTAACGGTAAAAAAATCCGTGTTACCGCTGAACGTGATCCGGCTAACCTGAAATGGGACGAAGTTGGTGTTGACGTTGTCGCTGAAGCAACTGGTCTGTTCCTGACTGACGAAACTGCTCGTAAACACATCACCGCTGGCGCGAAAAAAGTGGTTATGACTGGTCCGTCTAAAGACAACACTCCGATGTTCGTTAAAGGCGCTAACTTCGACAAATATGCTGGCCAGGACATCGTTTCCAACGCTTCCTGCACCACCAACTGCCTGGCTCCGCTGGCTAAAGTTATCAACGATAACTTCGGCATCATCGAAGGTCTGATGACCACCGTTCACGCTACTACCGCTACTCAGAAAACCGTTGATGGCCCGTCTCACAAAGACTGGCGCGGCGGCCGCGGTGCTTCCCAGAACATCATTCCGTCCTCTACCGGTGCTGCTAAAGCTGTAGGTAAAGTACTGCCAGAACTGAATGGCAAACTGACTGGTATGGCGTTCCGCGTTCCGACCCCGAACGTATCCGTAGTTGACCTGACCGTTCGTCTGGAAAAAGCTGCAACTTACGAGCAGATCAAAGCTGCCGTTAAAGCTGCTGCTGAAGGCGAAATGAAAGGCGTTCTGGGCTACACCGAAGATGACGTAGTATCTACCGATTTCAACGGCGAAGTTTGCACTTCCGTGTTCGATGCTAAAGCTGGTATCGCTCTGAACGACAACTTCGTGAAACTGGTATCCTGGTACGACAACGAAACCGGTTACTCCAACAAAGTTCTGGACCTGATCGCTCACATCTCCAAATAAGTTGAGATGACACTGTGATCTAAAAAGAGCGACTTCGGTCGCTCTTTTTTTTACCTGATAAAATGAAGTTAAAGGACTGCGTCATGATTAAGAAAATTTTTGCCCTTCCGGTCATCGAACAAATCTCCCCTGTCCTCTCCCGTCGTAAACTGGATGAACTGGACCTCATTGTGGTCGATCATCCCCAGGTAAAAGCCTCTTTTGCATTACAGGGCGCACACCTTCTCTCATGGAAACCTGCAGGTGAAGAAGAAGTTCTGTGGTTGAGTAACAACACACCGTTCAAAAATGGCGTCGCCATTCGCGGTGGCGTACCGGTTTGCTGGCCGTGGTTTGGTCCGGCTGCACAACAAGATCTGCCTGCGCACGGTTTTGCCCGCAACCTGCCGTGGACGCTGAAATCACATCGTGAAGATGCTGATGGCGTAGCGCTGACTTTTGAATTGACACAAAGCGAAGAGACAAAAAAATTCTGGCCGCACGACTTTACGCTATTAGCGCATTTCCGCGTGGGTAAAGCCTGTGAAATCGATCTTGAAGCACACGGCGAATTTGAAACCACCTCTGCCCTGCATACCTACTTTAACGTGGGTGATATCACTAAGGTAAGCGTCAGTGGACTAGGCGATCGCTTCATTGATAAAGTGAATGACGCGAAAGAAGATGTACTGACCGACGGTATTCAGACCTTCCCTGACCGTACCGATCGCGTGTATCTGAATCCGCAAGATTGCAGCGTGATTAATGATGAAGCGCTGAATCGTATTATCGCCGTAGGTCACCAGCATCATCTGAACGTTGTAGGCTGGAATCCGGGACCGGCGCTTTCAGTTAGCATGGGCGACATGCCGGACGATGGCTACAAGACCTTTGTTTGTGTAGAAACGGCTTACGCTTCAGAAACGCAAAAAGTCACCAAAGAAAAACCTGCACATCTGGCGCAATCCATTCGCGTTGCCAAACGTTAATTTGCGTTAATGTTGTGTGCCGGGTGCGATGCATCCGGCACGTATCAACATCACACCATATCCAGCGCAGTTTTTCCTTTTGGTGCCGGATACGCTTTATCCAGCATAGCTAATTCCGCTGGAGAAAGTTCGACCTCAAGCACAGCCGCATTCTGTTGGACATGGGCAATCGTGGCCGCTTTTGGAATCGCCATCACACCCTGATGGCTGATTACCCACGCCAACAATACTTGTGCCGAGCTGATATTGTGAGCATGTGCAATTTCGTTGACTACTGCGTTTTTTAGCAGCCCATTGCGCAACCGCCCGGCCTGAGCTAACGGACTGTAAGCCATCACCGGTATCTGCTGTTGCTGGCACCAGGGGAGTAGATCGTACTCAATCCCTCGTGAACCGAGATGGTAAAGTACCTGATTAGTGGCACACTGATTTCCCCCTGGCAGCTGCCAGAGTTCCTGCATATCGGCATAATCAAGGTTAGAAACGCCCCAGCGGCGGATTTTTCCCTGGGCGATCAATTTTTCCATCGCTGCGACAGTCTCTTCAAAAGCGAAACTGCCAGACCAGTGTAATAAGTAGAGATCGAGATAATCAGTATTGAGACGGCGTAAACTGGCTTCGCATGCATTTATCGCTTTTTGCCCGCCAGCATTCCACGGATAGACTTTAGAGACGAGAAAGACCTTCTCTCGCAGACCGGTTAATGCTTCCCCAACCACCATTTCGGCACCGCCCTCGGCATACATTTCGGCGGTATCAATGAGGGTTAAACCGAGCTCAATGCCCGCGCGTAGTGCAGCTACTTCTGTTTTACGCTGACTGGCATCTTCGCCCATATACCATGTTCCCTGCCCTATGGCTGGCAGTGAGACATCGCCACTAAATTGAATCATTTTTTGTCGCATTGTTTCCTCCCAGGTATTGCACCACCGTAATGCAAAACAGGGCATGACGCCCTGTTTTTATGCACAAAATGCCCTGGAAAGATGCATTATCAGAATTTGTAGGTGATCCCGGTAGAAATCAGGCCAGTCCAGGATTTATCCACCATTGGGCTGTCAGTAACTTCATCAGACAGACGGGTGTAGCGCGCGGTACCGTAAACACTCCAGTCGCCGAGGAAGTTGTAGCTGGCGCTCAGCTCCAGGTAAGGGCTCCAGCTGTCGTTCGGGTTATAGCCACGCAGACCGCTGCGAGCGGACTCTTTGCGCGATACGCCATAATAGTATTCGTTCTGGTTTTCGCTGTTCCACTGCACACCAATACCCGGAGTCACGGTCAGGCCACCGTTGGTGTAACGATACAACCAGGCCATATCCCAGACGATGCCGTTGCTGTTATCCAGGGTATCGCCAGCCAGGGTGGTACGCAGGTAACCGTACTGGGTAAAGTGAGCATAAGACAGACCAGCCATCATGGTGCTCTTACGGTCATCCAGGTGACGCATTTGGTGATCGCCACTGTCTTTCGCTTTGAAGTAAAGCGGCGACCAATAAGCGGTAATTGAAAGTTTGTCCGTTGCGTCATTCCACAGGTAGTAACCACCACCTAAGCCACGGAACCAGAAGTTATCGCCTTCATAGTTGATTACCGGTACTGGGTAGACATCGGTATCGTAATCTTTATATGGGTGTTCAACGACACCTACGCCTGCGCCCAGGGAAAATTTACCTTCAGCGTGCGCTACGCCTGCAGACGTTGCGATAAGCACTCCAAGTGCCAGAAGTTTGAGTTTGGTCACAATTAATCATTCCTTAAACAAATGTTTAGCGGGCGACAAAGTTTACCCGTCAATACATCGAAACCCAACCTTTTTACGTTTTCATTTTTTAAAGTAACTGTTTAATTTTCCTGACGCGGATGACACCGCGCTTACAGCCAAATGAATTTAGCGTTACTGGCGAGCCTGGTCTTTACATTAATTATGCAAAATTTATGGATGAGTTGTTGATATGCCATTGAAATTAAGAAAGCCGTGCAGGCAAGTTTTCCATTTGCCATCTACGCTTAATTTTGAAGGTGTATCACCGGGCACGTTGTTCTCATCGTCGATAAAATGGCATGAGAGTTGCTGTGTTTTAGCAAGAGACGTCGTTCAGTTTACCTCTTCCGGGAGCCTCTACTATTCATATGAACGGCTCTTAACCTGTGCTAAAAAACGAAAGGACGGCATACCATGAATATATTCGATCACTATCGCCAGCGATATGAAGCTGCCAAGGACGAAGAGTTCACACTGCAGGAGTTTCTTACCACTTGTCGGCAAGATCGCAGTGCTTATGCCAACGCGGCTGAGCGGCTATTGATGGCTATCGGTGAGCCTGTCATGGTCGATACAGCCCAGGAACCCAGACTTTCTCGACTCTTTTCTAACCGGGTCATTGCACGTTATCCGGCGTTTGAAGAGTTTTACGGCATGGAAGACGCGATTGAACAGATTGTCTCTTATCTGAAACACGCGGCTCAGGGGCTGGAAGAGAAGAAACAAATTCTGTATCTGCTGGGGCCTGTGGGTGGGGGTAAATCATCGCTTGCTGAGCGACTGAAATCATTAATGCAGCTCGTACCGATTTATGTATTGAGCGCCAACGGTGAGCGTAGCCCGGTCAACGATCATCCGTTCTGTCTTTTCAATCCGCAGGAAGATGCGCAGATTCTGGAAAAAGAGTATGGCATTCCTCGCCGCTATCTCGGCACCATCATGTCGCCGTGGGCGGCAAAACGCCTGCATGAATTTGGTGGCGATATCACTAAGTTCCGGGTAGTGAAGGTCTGGCCGTCAATTCTGCAACAAATTGCTATCGCCAAAACGGAACCCGGTGATGAGAACAACCAGGACATCTCCGCGCTGGTTGGGAAAGTCGATATTCGTAAACTCGAACACTACGCGCAGAATGACCCGGACGCCTACGGCTATTCCGGTGCACTGTGCCGCGCCAACCAGGGGATCATGGAATTCGTTGAGATGTTTAAAGCACCGATTAAAGTGCTGCATCCCTTGCTAACCGCCACTCAGGAAGGTAACTACAACGGGACGGAAGGTATCTCCGCCCTGCCGTTCAACGGGATTATTCTCGCCCACTCGAACGAATCCGAATGGGTCACTTTCCGTAATAACAAAAACAACGAAGCCTTCCTCGATCGTGTTTACATCGTGAAGGTGCCGTATTGCTTGCGCATTTCCGAAGAGATCAAAATCTACGAGAAATTGCTTAATCACAGTGAATTGACTCACGCCCCCTGCGCCCCTGGCACGCTGGAAACGCTGTCACGTTTTTCCATTCTTTCGCGCCTTAAAGAGCCAGAAAACTCCAGCATTTATTCAAAGATGCGGGTTTATGATGGTGAAAGTCTGAAAGACACCGATCCCAAAGCCAAGTCGTATCAGGAATATCGTGACTACGCCGGTGTCGATGAAGGGATGAACGGTCTGTCGACGCGTTTTGCGTTTAAGATCCTCTCCCGCGTGTTCAACTTCGATCATGTAGAAGTGGCGGCAAACCCGGTCCATCTGTTCTACGTCCTGGAACAGCAGATCGAGCGCGAGCAGTTCCCACAAGAGCAGGCAGAACGCTATCTGGAGTTCCTGAAAGGTTATCTGATCCCGAAATATGCCGAGTTTATTGGCAAAGAGATCCAGACGGCCTACCTTGAATCCTATTCCGAATATGGGCAAAACATTTTCGACCGTTATGTTACCTACGCGGATTTCTGGATTCAGGATCAGGAGTATCGCGATCCGGATACCGGGCAGTTGTTTGACCGCGAGTCTCTCAACGCCGAGCTGGAGAAAATCGAGAAACCGGCGGGGATCAGTAATCCAAAAGATTTCCGCAACGAGATTGTTAACTTCGTACTGCGCGCCAGAGCGAATAACAGCGGACGCAATCCGAACTGGACCAGCTATGAAAAACTGCGCACGGTTATTGAGAAGAAAATGTTCTCCAATACCGAGGAGCTGTTGCCGGTTATTTCGTTTAACGCCAAAACGTCAACCGACGAGCAGAAGAAACATGACGACTTTGTCGACCGTATGATGGAAAAAGGCTACACCCGTAAACAGGTGCGTTTACTGTGCGAATGGTATTTGCGCGTACGTAAATCGTCTTAACAACCCTGGCCCGGTACACATGCTACCGGGCCTACAACGACAGCGAACCGTGGGCCAGAGAAGCGGCAACACAGGCGTAGCATACAGTTGGCAAATGTAGTACGGGGGGCATATGACCTGGTTTATTGACCGGCGTCTGAACGGCAAAAACAAAAGCATGGTGAATCGCCAGCGTTTTTTACGCCGTTATAAAGCGCAAATTAAACAGTCGATCTCCGAGGCCATTAATAAGCGTTCGGTGACTGACGTCGACAGCGGCGAGTCTGTATCCATTCCCACGGAAGATATTAGCGAACCGATGTTTCATCAGGGGCGTGGCGGTCTGCGCCACCGCGTGCATCCGGGCAATGACCATTTCGTCCAGAATGACCGAATTGAACGTCCCCAGGGTGGCGGCGGAGGTTCCGGCAGTGGTCAGGGCCAGGCCAGCCAGGATGGTGAAGGTCAGGATGAATTTGTCTTTCAGATTTCGAAAGATGAGTATCTTGATCTGCTCTTTGAAGATCTGGCCTTACCGAATCTGAAACAAAACCAACAACGCCAGCTGACCGAATATAAAACGCATCGTGCGGGTTATACCGCTAACGGCGTTCCGGCCAATATCAGTGTTGTGCGTTCATTGCAGAACTCACTGGCACGACGCACAGCCATGACGGCGGGCAAGCGGCGGGAACTTCATGCGCTGGAAGAGAATTTGGCCATCATCAGCAATAGTGAACCTGCGCAACTGCTGGAAGAGGAACGTCTGCGCAAAGAAATTGCAGAATTACGTGCCAAAATTGAACGCGTCCCTTTCATTGACACCTTCGATTTACGTTACAAGAACTACGAGAAGCGGCCCGATCCCTCCAGCCAGGCAGTGATGTTTTGCCTGATGGACGTTTCCGGTTCAATGGATCAGTCCACTAAAGATATGGCTAAGCGTTTTTATATTCTGCTGTATCTGTTCCTTAGCAGAACGTATAAGAACGTGGAAGTCGTATACATCCGCCATCATACCCAGGCGAAAGAAGTCGATGAACATGAGTTTTTCTACTCGCAGGAAACTGGCGGCACCATTGTTTCCAGCGCCCTGAAACTGATGGATGAGGTAGTGAAAGAGCGTTATAACCCTGCACAGTGGAATATTTACGCGGCACAAGCATCGGACGGCGATAACTGGGCCGATGACTCTCCGCTTTGCCATGAAATCCTGGCGAAAAAATTATTACCCGTCGTTCGTTATTACAGCTATATCGAAATTACCCGTCGTGCACATCAGACACTGTGGCGAGAATATGAGCATCTGCAATCTACTTTCGACAACTTTGCGATGCAGCATATCCGCGACCAGGATGATATTTATCCGGTGTTCCGTGAACTGTTTCATAAACAAAATGCAACAGCTAAAGACTAAAACTATCAGCCGGGTCATTATCGCCTGGCTGATTTTTAGCTCACTGTAAATTATCTCATTTATTACATACATTAGCTTACAATCGCTTTAAATATGACAGCATAACCTTTACACAATTTAGTTCCAGAAAACAATCATTCGGAAAAATGATTCGGTCAACACGTGTTTCCCTGGGGTTATTCTTTAAATATTTTTTATCGTTAACGAAAATTGATCCTGGTCAAAACTATATATCTCTGCCATCAATAAAATCCAGCACTCACATTGCTCTCCTTTTTATGGCTTCTATGGGTACACAAAAATTAAAAGCTCAAGGCTTTTTTATTTTCAGCTTATTGCTGACGTTAATTTTATTTTGCATTACTACCTTATATAACGAAAACACGAATGTAAAACTCATCCCACAGATGAATTACCTGATGGTTGTTGTGGCTTTGTTTTTCCTTAACGCCGTCATTTTTCTTTTCATGTTAATGAAGTATTTCACTAACAAACAAATTTTACCAACACTCATTTTAAGCCTTGCATTTTTAAGTGGCCTTATCTATTTAGTTGAAACCATTGTAATTATCCATAAACCAATCAACGGCAGTACACTGATCCAGACAAAGTCGAATGATGTTTCTATTTTCTATATTTTCCGCCAACTCAGTTTCATTTGTTTAACCTCGCTGGCGCTCTTTTGTTATGGGAAAGACAACATCCTTGACAACAATAAGAAAAAAACTGGCATTCTGTTACTGGCACTGATTCCTTTTTTAGTTTTTCCCCTTCTGGCACACAATCTGAGCAGTTATAACGCTGACTATTCTTTGTATGTCGTCGATTACTGTCCGGACAACCATACTGCGACCTGGGGAATCAACTATACAAAAATATTGGTTTGTCTGTGGGCATTTTTACTGTTCTTTATTATCATGCGCACACGATTAGCCTGCGAACTATGGCCGTTAATAGCATTATTATGTCTGGCATCGCTATGCTGCAACTTACTTCTACTAACTCTGGATGAGTATAATTACACCATCTGGTATATCAGTCGCGGGATTGAAGTCTCCAGTAAACTGTTTGTTGTGTCTTTTCTGATTTATAACATTTTTCAGGAACTGCAACTCTCCAGCAAACTGGCAGTTCATGATGTGCTGACCAATATTTATAATCGCCGCTACTTTTTCAACAGCGTAGAGTCATTATTGTCGCGACCTGTTGTTAAGGACTTCTGTGTCATGCTGGTTGATATTAATCAGTTCAAACGCATCAATGCCCAATGGGGACATCGTGTGGGTGATAAAGTGCTGGTTTCAATTGTCGATATTATCCAGCAAAGCATCCGCCCCGATGATATTTTAGCGCGACTGGAGGGTGAGGTGTTTGGCTTGCTATTTACCGAACTGAATAGTGCCCAGGCAAAAATCATTGCGGAACGTATGCGTAAAAATGTCGAACTCCTGACCGGCTTTAGTAACAGATATGATGTTCCTGAGCAAATGACCATCAGTATTGGCACGGTTTTTTCAACGGGTGACACACGTAATATCTCGCTTGTCATGACGGAAGCAGATAAAGCCTTACGCGAAGCGAAAAGCGAGGGGGGCAACAAAGTGATTATTCATCATATTTAAGTGCAAAAATATTCAGAGCCATGCTTTTTGCGTGGCTTTTGCATACAATTTATTACTATTACCCCTAAATTTCCCCTCCCCAGCGGCGCAGAGATGAGTATAATTAGCGCCCCTGTGCCAGGCCGCAATCGAACTTTATCTGGTTTTCTCGTTTCACTAACCGAAGGAGTGCCATTTATCATGAAATTGCACCATAGAATGCTCCGGCATTTTATCGCCGCAAGTGTCATTGTGCTGACATCTTCCTTCCTTATTTTTGAACTTGTCGCCAGTGACAGAGCAATGAGTGCCTATCTGCGCTATATCGTGCAGAGAGCAGACTCCTCCTTTCTTTATGATAAGTATCAGAATCAGAGTATTGCCGCGCATGTGATGCGCGCTCTCGCTGCTGAGCAGTCGGAAGTGTCGCCAGAACAGCGGCGCACCATCTGCGAGGCTTTTGAGTCTGCCAATAATACCCATGGCTTAAACCTGACTGCCCATAAATACCCTGGCTTACGCGGCACACTACAAACCGCATCCACTGACTGCGACACAATTGTGGAAGCTGCAGCACTATTACCCGCTTTTGATCAGGCAGTGGAAGGCAACCGCCACCAGGATGATTACGGTTCAGGTCTTGGGATGGCCGAAGAGAAATTTCACTATTATCTCGATCTCAATGACCGCTATGTCTATTTTTATGAGCCGGTTAATGTTGAATACTTTGCGATGAATAACTGGTCTTTCCTGCAGTCAGGAAGTATTGGCATCGATCGCAAAGATATTGAAAAGGTATTTACCGGGCGTACCGTTTTATCGAGCATTTACCAGGATCAGCGTACTAAACAGAACGTGATGAGTTTGCTGACGCCGGTATATGTCGCAGGGCAGCTAAAAGGGATTGTGCTGCTGGATATTAACAAAAACAATCTGCGGAATATCTTTTACACTCATGACCGCCCTCTCCTCTGGCGTTTTCTCAATGTCACGCTAACCGATACCGATTCGGGGCGCGACATTATCATCAACCAGAGCGAAGATAATCTGTTCCAGTATGTCAGTTACGTCCATGACTTACCGGGCGGCATTCGTGTCTCGTTATCCATTGATATTCTTTACTTTATCACGTCTTCGTGGAAAAGCGTTCTGTTCTGGATTTTGACGGCGTTAATTTTGCTGAATATGGTGCGGATGCACTTCCGTTTATACCAAAATGTGTCGCGAGAAAATATTAGTGATGCGATGACTGGACTCTATAATCGCAAAATTTTAACTCCTGAACTGGAGCAGCGGTTGCAAAAACTGGTGCAATCCGGTTCTTCGGTGATGTTTATTGCAATTGACATGGACAAGTTAAAGCAAATAAATGACACCCTCGGTCATCAGGAGGGGGATTTAGCGATTACGTTATTAGCTCAGGCGATTAAACAGTCGATTCGTAAAAGTGATTATGCTATCCGACTCGGTGGCGATGAATTCTGCATCATTCTTGTCGATTCGACGCCGCAAATTGCAGCACAACTGCCTGAACGTATCGAAAAACGTCTGCAACATATCGCGCCGCAGAAAGAGATCGGCTTCTCTTCCGGTATTTACGCGATGAAAGAAAACGATACGTTACATGATGCGTATAAAGCTTCCGATGAGCGTTTATATGTCAATAAGCAGAACAAAAACAGCCGTTCATGATAACCTTCTGTGGTTGTTTGCTTGTAATCTCAGGAGCATGAAATGACTGAAATGGCTAAAGGAAGCGTGACGCATCAGCGGTTAATCGCTTTATTATCACAAGAAGGTGCTGACTTCCGCGTCGTTACCCATGAAGCGGTAGGTAAATGTGAAGCGGTGTCAGAAATTCGTGGCACCGCTTTAGGCCAGGGGGCTAAGGCACTGGTATGTAAAGTCAAAGGCAATGGTGTAAATCAACATGTTCTGGCGATCCTCGCGGCCGATCAACAGGCCGATCTGAGCCAACTCGCCAGCCATATAGGCGGATTACGCGCTTCGTTGGCCAGCCCGGCGGAAGTCGATGAACTCACAGGCTGTGTCTTCGGCGCGATCCCCCCTTTCAGCTTCCATCCAAAACTCAAACTGGTTGCCGATCCCCTACTCTTCGAACGATTTGATGAAATCGCCTTCAATGCAGGCATGCTGGATAAATCCGTTATTTTGAAAACCGCGGATTATTTGCGCATTGCGCAACCAGAACTGGTCAATTTCCGCCGCACTGCGTAACTAGCCTGTCCGTTCGATAAGAAGAACGGACAAAACCAGCACAACAGCAATGGCAAAAAACGATGACGTGATAATCAGTGTCTCGACGAACATTTGATCGTTCATAGTATGCCCCCGGGAGATAGCTGTTTTCACGTTATTGTTAGCGTGCACAAATTGCAGTTTGATGACAGTTCGCCTGATTTTTTATGCAAAAAACGTAAAGATTTTCTACTTCCTTCCTGCAGCAAGCGTAAAGTAAGCAGGCTTATTATTTTTTGGCAAGGAAACCACGATGTTTGATGTCACTTTGCTGATCCTGCTCGGGTTAGCTGCGCTGGGCTTTATCAGTCATAACACCACTGTCGCCGTTTCAATTCTGGTGTTAATCATTGTCCGCGTCACACCGTTAAGCACCTTTTTCCCGTGGATTGAAAAACAGGGGCTAAGTATCGGGATAATCATTCTGACGATTGGCGTTATGGCCCCCATCGCCAGCGGGACGCTACCGCCCTCAACCCTGATTCACTCGTTTCTGAACTGGAAATCGCTGGTGGCAATTGCAGTAGGCGTTATTGTCTCCTGGCTAGGTGGGCGCGGCGTGACGTTAATGGGCAGCCAGCCGCAACTGGTCGCCGGGCTGCTGGTGGGCACTGTTTTGGGCGTGGCGCTGTTTCGCGGCGTACCGGTTGGCCCGCTTATTGCCGCGGGTCTGGTTTCGCTGATTGTGGGGAAACAGTAGTTAATCCCGCAATATATCGGCCTGGCGTTTGCCCCAGGCCTTTCTTAAACATAGTAATAAAGGCCGTTGTTGAATCATACCCCAGCGTATGAGCAACTTTCTGTACAGTATCGCCTTTCACTAATCCCTGAAGCGCCATAATCAGCTGTAACTGCTGACGCCACTGGCGAAAACTCAACCCCGTCTCTTTCACTATCAGTCGGGCAAGATTGCGT
Source organism: Escherichia sp. WS3227_2 (assembly GCF_046486495.1). NCBI lineage: Bacteria > Pseudomonadati > Pseudomonadota > Gammaproteobacteria > Enterobacterales > Enterobacteriaceae > Escherichia > Escherichia sp. WS3227_2. The sequence continues at coordinate 165,559 of NZ_JBJQLG010000009.1, read as the reverse complement.
TCACTCATCGCAAAAAAGCGAGCCCATTGCCCCAATGACCCCCACTCGACGGGCTCTTTCGCCATCATCTCCACCATCGCGCGAATTTTAGGATGAGAAGAAACGGGTAGGTGCAGCTGTTGTTGTGGCTGCTGAGGGAGTTCATCAAACAGGACCTGAATTAATCTGCGGGTCATCGGCTCAGCACGCTGAGTCGACGTCCTGTTTGCCAGGGTTAAAATTAATTCCCGGCATAAGGGCGATATTTTCAATGTGCAACAGGTTGTCGGCATTGTCACTGCGCTGGGTTCGATAAACAGAAAACAGAGTTCAGCGTTAGCTGTCACTTGATTGCTATGTTCCACCCCTCCCGGTATCCAAACCGCATATTGCGGTGGCACCATCCACAAAGCATTTTCCACCGTACAGGTAATTGCACCATGTAGCGCCAGTATCAGCTGTCCTTTGCGGTGCTGATGTACAGGACTGGTTAACTCATCCGTTCCGGCGTGAATACAAAATGCGACCGCGGCTTCATGGTGTCGGTCGGGTTCATAGCCATTGAGATTCAACCTGTGCATCATTTTGTCCGAATTTAGCGATAATTTGTCATTTTAGCTTGATTCAACATAACAATAAAAACGGTAAGGTACAGCCTCGTTTGTAACAATGAGAAGCATATGACCTGTTCAACTTCATTAAGCGGCAAAAACAGGATTGTCCTTATCGCTGGCATTTTAATGATTGCCACAACATTACGCGTCACCTTTACCGGCGCAGCACCGTTACTGGATACGATTCGTTCCGCTTACTCGCTGACGACGGCGCAAACCGGCTTATTGACCACCCTGCCATTATTAGCCTTTGCGCTAATCTCACCTCTGGCTGCCCCGGTGGCGCGACGTTTTGGTATGGAACGTAGCCTGTTTGCCGCGTTACTTTTGATCTGTGCTGGCATCGCAATTCGCTCTCTCCCTTCGCCTTACTTCTTATTTGGCGGTACAGCGGTCATTGGCGGTGGGATTGCATTAGGCAATGTCTTACTGCCAGGATTAATTAAACGCGATTTCCCTCATTCCGTCGCCAGACTTACCGGCGCATATTCCCTGACAATGGGAGCTGCAGCGGCACTGGGATCGGCTATGGTCGTGCCGCTGGCTTTGAACGGTTTTGGCTGGCAAGGCGCGTTGCTCATGCTGATGTGTTTTCCTCTGCTGGCTCTTTTTTTATGGCTGCCACAGTGGCGAAGTCAACAACATGCAAATTTGAGTACCTCACGCGCCTTACATACTCGGGGTATCTGGCGTTCTCCGCTTGCCTGGCAGGTAACATTGTTTCTTGGGATCAACTCACTGGTCTATTACGTGATTATTGGCTGGCTTCCGGCGATCCTCATCAGTCACGGCTATAGCGAAGCACAGGCGGGTTCACTGCATGGTTTGCTGCAACTAGCCACAGCAGCTCCCGGTTTGCTGATCCCACTTTTCTTACATCATGTGAAAGATCAGCGTGGTATTGCAGCGTTCGTTGCCTTGATGTGCGCAGTGGGCGCGGTTGGGCTCTGCTTTATGCCAGCGCACGCGATCACCTGGACTCTGCTTTTCGGTTTTGGTTCCGGCGCAACAATGATACTGGGGTTGACGTTCATTGGTCTTCGGGCAAGTTCTGCGCATCAGGCGGCGGCACTCTCGGGGATGGCACAATCCGTCGGGTATTTGCTGGCAGCCTGTGGGCCGCCGCTGATGGGTAAAATACACGATACTAACGGTGACTGGTCCATACCACTGATGGGTGTTGCCATACTTTCACTACTGATGGCGATTTTCGGACTTTGCGCCGGGAGAGACAAAGAAATTCGCTAATATCCGGTGCTATAGTGACGTTACCAATCATGCGTGGAAGGGAGAACAAACACGATGAATATTCAGTGCAAACGCGTTTATGATCCGGCAGAACAGAGCGATGGTTATCGCGTACTGGTCGACCGCCTCTGGCCGCGTGGTATCAAAAAAACCGATTTAGCCCTTGATGAGTGGGATAAAGAAATCACGCCGTCAACGGAACTGCGCAAAGCCTTTCACGGCGAAGTCGTCGATTTTGCAACCTTTCGCGAGCAATATCTTGCAGAACTGGCGCAACACGAGCAAGAAGGAAAGCGGCTGGCGGACATCGCCAAAAAACAGCCGCTGACCCTGCTCTACTCAGCAAAAAACACCACGCAGAACCATGCGCTGGTGCTGGCCGACTGGCTACGTAGCTTGTGATTTTAGTACGGCATCCGGCGGTTATTTTTCACCAGCCGGATGGTCCCGTCGCCACAATGCCCATTCATCAATCGTTTCACCGCCCGGTAATTTGCAATTGTTGCTGACCCCTTGCGCTGTCTGCACTGGAATGAGCGTCCCGCCCTTCTGCTGGCAATAGACCGACGCCGGATTTGCCATACCAATCTGCGGCGGTTTGGGTGCTTCTGGCTGAGAAGGGGTTGAACAACCAGCCAGGACCAGCAAGCAAGGCAGAACAAAACTGATAATTTTCATTTATTGATCTCACATATTTATCCAGACTTAGAGTATCGCGGTATCGTTTTGTTTTGCAGCACTATTTTTATTACATTCACTCAAATCATATTACGCCTTGTTTCATCTTTGTTGATGATGTTTTATCATGCCTGCAAAGATTAAATAATCAGCATTTACCCGCCGTATCCTGGAGTTGTTTCGTGTCAGATCAGATTATCGCCCGCGTCTCGCAATCCCTTGCCAAAGAACAGTCACTGGAAAGTCTGGTCCGACAGCTTCTGGAGATGCTGGAAATGGTCACTGATATGGAATCAACCTACCTGACCAAAGTGGATGTCGAAGCGCGCCTGCAGCATATAATGTTTGCCCGTAACAGCCAGAAAATGCACATCCCGGAGAATTTTACCGTCTCGTGGGATTACTCGTTATGCAAACGCGCCATTGATGAAAACTGCTTTTTCAGCGATGAAGTCCCCGACCGTTGGGGCGACTGTATTGCGGCACGCAATCTTGGCATCACCACATTTCTGAGCACGCCAATTCACTTACCGGATGGATCATTCTATGGCACGCTTTGCGCCGCCAGCAGTGAGAAGCGCCAGTGGAGTGAACGCGCGGAACAGGTTTTGCAGTTATTCGCCGGACTGATTGCACAATATATTCAAAAAGAAGCACTGGTTGAACAGCTGCGCGAAGCCAATGCTGCGCTGATTGCGCAATCGTATACCGACTCGTTAACCGGGCTACCGAATCGGCGGGCGATTTTTGAAAACCTGACGACGCTGTTTTCTCTCGCCCGACATCTTAACCATAAGATAATGATCGCGTTTATCGATCTGGATAACTTCAAATTAATCAACGATCGTTTTGGTCATAATAGTGGTGATTTGTTCCTCATTCAGGTTGGCGAGCGCCTTAATACGCTCCAGCAAAATGGCGAAGTTATTGGTCGTCTCGGCGGTGATGAGTTTTTGGTTGTTTCACTGAACAACGAGAATGCGGATATTTCGTCTCTGCGAGAACGTATTCAGCAGCAAATACGTGGAGAATATCACTTAGGTGATGTTGATTTGTATTATCCCGGTGCCAGTCTTGGCATAGTAGAAGTCGATCCTGAAACGACCGATGCAGACAGTGCCCTGCATGCTGCCGATATCGCGATGTATCAGGAGAAAAAACACAAACAGAAAACACCTTTTGTCGCGCATCCAGCGCTACATTCCTGAGGCGTATTCACATCCTTTTGATTGGTGATAACATGCGAATCGGTATTATTTTTCCGGTTGTAATCTTTATTACAGCGGTCGTATTTTTAGCATGGTTTTTTATTGGCGGCTATGCTGCCCCGGGAGCATAAAGATGAAAAAAACAACGATTATTATGATGGGTGTGGCGATTATTGTCGTACTCGGCACTGAGCTGGGATGGTGGTAACGTCACATCTAGAAAATAGCAAAGGCTGCCTGTGTGCAGCCTTTGTGCAATTTACGCGTTAACTTTTAATCTTTCTGTAGATAAACAGCACGACAATCGCGCCAATAACGGCAACCACGAAGCTGCCAAAATTGAAGCCATCGACTTTACCAAAGCCAAACAGCGTGCTGATCCATCCGCCGACTACGGCACCGACTATCCCCAGCAGGATAGTCATAAAGAATCCACCACCATCTTTACCTGGCATGATCCACTTCGCCAGAATACCGGCAATAAGCCCAAAAATAATCCATGACAGAATGCCCATTGTTTCCTCACTTATCTGTTTTGCATTAGCGGGTTAGTCGCTGATAAAAAGCATAGCACAACATCGGGAGGGCAAGATTTGTGACGAGCATCACGGACGATTTTTTTGCGATGGCGCAGAAATTGCGCCATCAACGATCAGAGATAATTACCAACCACAAACATCATGTTCGTTTTCCGTGTCATAAGAACGCACGGTATTCACCAGATCTTTTATCACTTCAGCCGCCACTTCTGGCACCAGCAAAGTCATCGGCGTCTCTGTTTCATAATCGACAGAAACGCCATTACTGTTATTGGTGACGGTCACGGTATACGTTGCTTTGCCCATGATTCATTTCCCGTTATGAATGACTTTCCGTTGTTGCGCGCCTTCCATCAGGACTTCAGGAGCAACGAAGAAGTCAATGTTGAAATAAGTATCGTCAGTCATGGCTTCAATGTTGTGCCACTTTTCTGGAGGGAACACCGCAAACTGCCCCGCTTCGATAAGGATCACCTGATCAGGCTCTGCACTGTGTTCATCAGGGTAGCCGAGATATTTGACCGCCCCATGCATAACGGAAAGGCGTGGGTAAACTCCCGGGCGCGTTCCTTTATCAAGATGACGTTCGAATATTCCGGCAGGCGCAGTTTGTTTATTCCAGAAAGGCGTTGAGCGCGTATGAATATAATTCTGTGGGATTTGCAGCATCCTTTTCCCTCCTTCGGTGAATGCGCTGAAAATGGTTTATTCCAGCCGTTTCAGGGTACGCCTGATAATTTGCATTTTAAATACCATTTATTGGTTACTTTTTAGCACCGTATCAGAGAAGAATCAGGGAGGATTACAGGTGGGAAGCCCGCGACAACGCGGGCTGAATGCATCAGGACTGGAGCGTCGCCAGTCGGGCGGCGAAACCCACAAACATCAAACCAATCAGTGAGTTGCCCACTTTAGCCAGTTTCTTTTTGGTACGTATATACTGCGTGACAAAAGCACCAGAAATAATCAGGAAGCTCAAATAGCAGAAACTCACCAGTTCCAGCGTCGTCGCCAGAATAAAGAATGAAATTCCCGTATGTGGGGCATTAACATCGATAAACTGTACGAAAAACGACACATAGAACAAAATGGCTTTCGGATTAGTCAGGCTCAAAATTAACGCGCGTTTAAAAATGGCACCGTATTGGGGCTCATCGGATTTGGCCTCGTTATTTTTACCCTTCAGGGTCGCGTAGAGAATTTTACTCCCCAGATAGAGCAAATAAAATGCACCAAGATAACGTACAATGTTGAATAATATCGGGGTGGTCTTAATTAATGTCGCCACTCCAGCCCATGCCAGAAACATCAATACCGCATCGCCAATAAATACACCACAGGCAGCAAGATAACCGCCTTTCATACCGCTACTGACGCTATTTTTGAGCACAAACAGGGTATTTGGCCCTGGCACCAACACAATAAAAATGGCCCCAACCAGATAGGTCCAGTAATTCAGAACCCCGTATTCAGCGAACACATTAACCTCTTTAATTATCTTTCGATCATGCGCGATTAAAGGTGAATATGCTAACCAATCTGTAGCGGCTTAGAAAGGAGAAAATCAGGTTTTAACCCGATATCAACCCGATAATTGAATCATTAATCAGGCATGCTCCAGTGAAAAATTCGGGTAGTGCTCGGCAAAATACTGGCGTAAAAATTCTACCGTTATCCGTACTTTCGCTGACGTCGCCAGCCTTGAAACATAAACGGCCCAGACGTTCGCTGGCTGGTAATATTCCGGTAGCACTTGTACTAAATGACCACTGGCAATGTTTTCGCTAACATCCCACCAGGAGCGCAGAGCAATCCCCTGCCCATCGAGACACCACTGATGGACAATTTCTCCATGATTAGACGACAGTGGGCCGGTAACTTTAATCGCATGGTGGCCTTCTTTATTGCGTAATTGCCAGACACCAAAAGGATGATCGCGCTCTTTAATGACCAGGCACGGCAATGCAGAAAGATCGGTTAAATGTTTCGGCGCGCCATGTTGCGCAATAAATTCCGGCGACGCGCAGAGAATGCGATAATTGGTCGCCAGTTTGCGGGCGATTAAATTAGGGGCGATGTCATCGCCAATGCGAATATCGAGATCGACACCTTCATTGACCAAATCGACCAACCGGTCTTCCACATCAAAACGTAATTCCAGTTGCGGATACGCTTTCGCCAGCGCTGATAACGCCGGAGCCACCACCTGTCGTCCAAAACCAAAGCTGCTGATAATACGCAGCATCCCCTGTGGCACCTGACGCACGTCAGAAAGTTCGTCCATCATCTGACCGACATCCTGCAAAATCCGCTGCGCCCATTCATAAATCCGCTCTCCTTCTTCGGTAATGGTGACGCGGCGGGTGGTGCGGTGTAACAACACCACGTTTAGCGTTTGCTCCAGCAAGGCGATGCGCTTGCTGACGAACGCCGGAGAAACGCCCAGTTCTTCCGCCACGGCGGCAAAACCAGCCCGGCGAGCCACCAGCATAAAGACGCGCAAATCGTTCAGCAGCGGTAAATTATTCATGATTCGTGTTTTATGTTTCATCAGTTACAGGGATTAATTCCTTTTCAGTCAATTATAGGATGAGGGTATTGTCAATTTTGATGGTCAGGAAGTGAGAACCCAATGATGAAAACGATGCGTATTGCTGCGATCCCGGGAGACGGGATTGGCAAAGAAGTCCTTCCTGAAGGGATTCGCGTGTTACAGGCTGCCGCTGAGCGCTGGGGCTTCGCCTTGAGTTTTGAGCAAATGGAGTGGGCGAGCTGCGAGTATTACAGCCATCACGGTAAAATGATGCCGGACGACTGGCATGAGCAACTTAGCCGTTTCGACGCCATCTATTTTGGTGCCGTCGGCTGGCCGGACACCGTTCCGGACCATATTTCGTTGTGGGGTTCGCTGCTGAAATTTCGTCGTGAATTCGACCAGTACGTCAACCTGCGCCCGGTTCGTCTCTTTCCTGGCGTTCCCTGCCCGCTGGCGGGAAAACAGCCTGGCGACATCGATTTTTACGTGGTCAGGGAAAACACCGAAGGCGAATATTCCTCGCTCGGCGGCAGAGTGAATGAAGGTACAGAGCATGAAGTCGTCATTCAGGAATCGGTATTTACGCGTCGTGGTGTCGATCGCATTTTGCGTTATGCCTTCGAACTTGCGCAAAGCCGCCCACGTAAGACGCTAACTTCTGCCACTAAATCGAACGGTTTAGCCATCAGCATGCCGTACTGGGATGAGCGAGTGGAAGCAATGGCTGAGAATTACCCGGAGATCCGCTGGGACAAGCAGCATATTGACATTCTCTGCGCACGTTTTGTGATGCAGCCGGAACGCTTCGATGTGGTAGTGGCGTCTAATTTGTTTGGCGATATCCTTTCCGATCTTGGCCCGGCCTGCACCGGCACCATTGGCATTGCCCCATCCGCCAACCTGAATCCGGAACGCACTTTCCCGTCGCTCTTCGAGCCAGTCCACGGTTCCGCGCCGGATATCTACGGGAAAAACATTGCTAACCCTATCGCCACAATTTGGGCCGGTGCAATGATGCTCGATTTTCTCGGCAATGGCGATGAGCGTTTCCAGCAAGCGCATAACGGTATTCTGGCCGCGATTGAAGAAGTGATTGCTCACGGGCCGAAAACACCTGATATGAAAGGCAGTGCCACCACGCCACAGGTTGCCGACGCGATTTGCAAAATTATTTTGCGTTAAGGTCAAACCAGTTTATTTGAACCGCGTCACTGACGCGGTTTTTTTATTCGTTCTTTGCAGTAAATAACCTGCGTCATTTCACCTTTTATTGTTTCCGTTTCGTGTTTTATGGCTTTCCGTATTCTCAATTGTTTAATTTATGTAACATGCAAATAATCAATTTGTTAAACACAACATACAACTCATTACCCTGCAAATAATTACAACTGGCAAAAGCCAGAGACGGGCTTTTATGCCCAGGAGATGACTCATGATGAGCAATGTTAAGAAAAAAGATGTGCCGCTGATAAGCATCAGCCTGGTGGCCATTCTTTTCATCGCAGCTGCATTAAGCCTTTTCCCACAACAATCGGCCGACGCGGCCAACGCAATATACACTTTTGTTACGCGTACGTTAGGTTCCGCCGTACAGGTATTGGTTTTGCTGGCAATGGGGCTGGTGATTTATTTAGCCACCAGTAAATACGGCAATATTCGTCTTGGCGAAGGAAAACCGGAATACAGCACGCTCTCCTGGCTGTTTATGTTTATTTGTGCCGGTTTAGGTTCTTCTACGCTTTATTGGGGGGTTGCTGAATGGGCCTATTATTATCAAACGCCTGGATTAAATATCGCACCGCGTTCACAACAGGCACTCGAATTTAGCGTTCCCTACTCCTTCTTCCACTGGGGCATCAGCGCCTGGGCAACTTATACGCTGGCCTCATTAATCATGGCTTATCACTTTCATGTGCGGAAAAACAAAGGGCTGAGCCTTTCCGGCATTATTGCTGCTATTACCGGCGTTCGCCCGCAAGGCCCGTGGGGGAAACTGGTCGATTTGATGTTCCTGATCGCCACTGTCGGCGCACTGACCATTTCCCTTGTTGTTACCGCAGCAACCTTTACCCGTGGGCTTTCCGCGCTGACCGGTTTACCCGATAACTTTACCGTACAGGCATTTGTGATCCTGCTTTCCGGCGGCATTTTTTGCCTAAGCTCGTGGATTGGTATCAACAACGGTTTGCAACGTCTAAGCAAAATGGTTGGCTGGGGCGCGTTCCTGCTGCCATTACTGGTGCTGATTGTCGGTCCAACCGAATTTATTACCAACAGCATCATCAATGCCATCGGCCTGACCACGCAAAACTTCCTGCAAATGAGCTTATTCACCGATCCGCTTGGCGATGGATCATTTACCCGCAACTGGACCGTTTTCTACTGGCTGTGGTGGATCTCATACACGCCTGGCGTAGCAATGTTTGTCACCCGCGTTTCCCGCGGTCGTAAGATTAAAGAAGTTATCTGGGGACTGATCCTCGGCAGCACCGTCGGTTGCTGGTTCTTCTTCGGCGTAATGGAAAGCTATGCCATTCACCAGTTTATCAATGGCGTAATCAACGTCCCACAGGTGCTGGAAACACTGGGCGGCGAGACAGCTGTGCAGCAAGTTCTGATGTCGTTGCCAGCCGGTAAATTGTTCCTCGCCGCATACCTGGGCGTGATGATTATTTTCCTTGCCTCGCATATGGATGCGGTGGCCTACACCATGGCGGCAACCAGTACGCGTAATCTCCAGGAAGGTGACGATCCTGACCGTGGGCTGCGTCTTTTCTGGTGCGTGGTAATTACCCTGATCCCGCTTTCAATTCTTTTCACTGGCGCGTCGCTGGAAACGATGAAAACCACCGTCGTACTCACAGCCCTTCCGTTCCTCGTCATTTTACTGGTGAAAGTCGGCGGATTTATTCGCTGGCTGAAACAGGATTACGCCGACATTCCGGCTCATCAAGTTGAACATTATCTCCCGCAGACACCGGTTGAAGTCCTGGAAAAAACGCCAGTGCTCCCTGCGGGAACCGTATTCAAAGGCGACAACTGAGCGCCGTCATCCTAACGATAAAGGTATCCCTATGAGCAATCTGAGCCCTGACTTTGTACTACCCGAAAATTTTTGCGCTAACCCGCAAGAGGCGTGGACCATTCCTGCCCGTTTTTATACCGATCAGAACGCCTTTGAACACGAAAAAGAGAACGTCTTCGCCAAAAGCTGGATTTGCGTCGCTCATAGCAGCGAACTGGCGAATGCCAATGATTATGTGACGCGTGAGATCATTGGCGAAAGCATCGTGCTGGTACGTGGTCGTGATAAGGTTTTGCGCGCGTTCTATAACGTGTGTCCGCACCGTGGTCATCAGTTGTTGAGCGGTGAAGGAAAAGCAAAAAATGTGATTACATGCCCGTATCACGCATGGGCATTCAAACTCGATGGCAACCTGGCCCATGCGCGTAACTGCGAAAACGTCGCCAATTTCGATAGCGACAAAGCGCAACTGGTTCCGGTGCGTCTGGAAGAATATGCCGGATTCGTCTTCATCAACATGGACCCCAACGCCACCAGCGTAGAAGATCAGTTACCAGGTCTGGGCGCAAAAGTGCTGGAAGCCTGCCCGGAAGTCCACGATCTGAAACTGGCGGCCCGCTTTACCACCCTCACGCCTGCCAACTGGAAGAACATTGTCGATAACTATCTCGAGTGCTATCACTGTGGTCCGGCGCATCCAGGTTTCTCCGACTCCGTTCAGGTTGATCGTTACTGGCACACCATGCACGGTAACTGGACGCTGCAATACGGTTTCGCCAAACCGTCCGAACAGTCTTTCAAATTCGAAGAGGGCACGGATGCGGCATTCCACGGTTTCTGGCTGTGGCCGTGCACGATGCTGAACGTCACCCCGATCAAAGGGATGATGACGGTCATTTATGAATTCCCGGTGGATTCTGAAACTACCCTGCAAAACTACGATATTTACTTCACCAATGAAGAGTTAACCGACGAGCAAAAATCGCTGATTGAGTGGTATCGCGATGTGTTCCGTCCGGAAGATTTACGTCTGGTTGAAAGCGTACAGAAAGGGCTGAAATCGCGTGGCTATCGTGGTCAAGGGCGCATCATGGCCGACAGTAGCGGTAGCGGAATTTCCGAACATGGTATCGCCCACTTCCATAATCTGCTGGCGCAGGTGTTTAAGGACTAATGACATCGGCGGCGGTATTTTCCGCCGCTGGGCTGATTTTTGATGGAGTACAGCAATGTCAGACTATCAAATGTTTGAAGTACAGGTGAGCCAGGTTGAACCGCTTACCGAACAGGTGAAACGCTTCATGCTGGTGGCAACCGATGGCAAACCATTACCTGCGTTTACCGGAGGAAGTCACGTCATTGTGCAGATGAGCGATGGTGATAACGAGTACAGCAATGCGTATTCACTACTGAGTTCGCCGCATGACACCTCTTGTTATCAGATTGCCGTTCGACTGGAGGAAAACTCGCGCGGCGGTTCCCGCTTTTTGCATCAGCAGGTAAAAGTGGGCGATCGGTTAACGATTTCAACGCCTAATAACCTGTTTGCGCTAATTCCCTCGGCCAGAAAGCATCTGTTTATCGCGGGCGGCATTGGTATCACCCCTTTCCTGTCGCACATGGCAGAGTTGCAACACAGCGACGTCGACTGGCAGCTACATTACTGCACGCGAAATCCAGAAAGTTGCGCATTTCGTGATGAGCTAGTCCAGCATCCGCAGGCTGAGAAAGTTCACTTGCATCACTCATCAACCGGAACACGACTGGAATTAGCGCGATTATTGGCGGATACCGAACCTGGCACACATGTTTATACCTGTGGCCCCGAGGCGCTAATTGAAGCGGTAAGAAGTGAAGCTGCGCGTCTGGACATCGCCGCCGATACGCTGCACTTTGAGCAATTTGCGATTGAAGACAAAACCGGCGATGCATTTACCCTGGTGCTTGCCCGTTCCGGTAAAGAGTTTGTGGTGCCGGAAGAGATGACTATTTTGCAGGTTATTGAAAATAATAAAGCCGCGAAAGTGGAATGTTTATGTCGTGAAGGGGTATGCGGAACCTGCGAAACGGCAATACTGGAAGGTGAAGCTGACCATCGGGATCAGTATTTTAGCGATGAAGAGCGTGCCAGCCAGCAAAGTATGTTGATCTGTTGTTCGCGTGCGAAGGGTAAACGCCTGGTGTTGGATTTGTAGTTTGCCGAAGCCGGACTGAGCGCGCCCAGTCCGGCTTCGGAAGATTTTACTGCGGATATTCCTGCAATAAATTGTGTAATGCTTCCGCCATCAGCTCACCACGCCAGCCGGAAATCAGCTCCGGCAAATTGTTCTGCGGTTTCAGTTTCCAGTGCCAGTTCAGCAGTTGGTTGATTTGCCGACGCGATGCCAGCAATTCGGCGCTGATCTTGTGCGTTTCGCTCACGTCAGTAATCAGCGACTTAATCGCTTTAAACGCTTTACGATAACCCGGCATGTCCATCAGGTTAAGCATCGGCTGCGGTAAGGCCTCTTCCGGCAATGTCTGCGCTTTTTCCACCAGCGCCAGCAGCGTTTTACCGTGAAAGCGGATTTCGCTACCGGATAAGCCCAGGCTGTCCAGTTCGCCTAAACTTCCCGGCATATAACGCGCTACCGACCACAAATGCTCTTCACGCACGACAAAGTTCACCGCCAGATCGCGCTCCCGCGCCTTGCGCAGTCGCCAGTCGGCTAACAGTTGCAGACAGGCCAGTTGGCGTGTGCGTAACTGCCAGGCATTGGTGATATCACGCCAGGCATCTTCCGGTGCAACGACTTCCTGACGACGCATTTGCATCAGGCGGCATTCATCCAGCGCCGCAGGTAGCCAGCCGGAGGCCTCCGTTTCTACCATAAGCTTTGCGGTGATCGGTAACAGATACCAGACATCCGCCGCTGCGTATTCACACTGACGTTCGGTCAGCGGTCTGGCCAGCCAGTCGGTGCGCGATTCACTCTTGTCCAGCGTAACGCCGGAATACTCTTCCACCATGGAAGCGAAACCCCATGACATCGGGCGTCCGCAGAAGGCAGCAAGGATTTGCGTGTCAATCAAGGATTGTGGTAATTCGCCAAAGACATTGAGGAACACTTCCAGATCTTCACTGCCCGCATGGAGAAATTTTGTGATGGACGGATCGCGCAGGATCGCTTTCAGCGGTGACCAGTCGGTTATCCCGAGTGGATCGATTAGCGCCAGATGCTCGCCATCGAAAAGTTGAATCAACCCCAGCTGCGGGTAATAAGTGCGCGTACGAACAAATTCAGTATCCAGGGCTATCGCCGGAAAGGCACGGACGGCTTCACACAAAGAAGCCAGCGCATCGTCCGTGGTAATCATTTGGTAATTCAAATTGTATTCTCTTTAGTGGGCGTCAAAAAAAACGCCGGATTAACCGGCGTCTGACGACTGACTTAACGCTCAGGCTTTATTGTCCACTTTGCCGCGCGCTTCGTCACGTAATTCTCGTCGCAAAATTTTTCCGACGTTAGATTTCGGTAACTCATCACGAAACTCCACCAGCTTCGGTACTTTGTAGCCCGTGAGCTGACGGCGGCAAAAGGTCACCAGTGACTCTTCGGTAAGCGATGGATCTTTTTTCACTACGAAGATTTTCACCGCTTCACCACTGGAGCCAGAAGGTACGCCAACAGCCGCGACTTCCTGTACGCCAGGATGCTGCATGACGACATCTTCAATCTCGTTGGGATAGACGTTAAAACCGGAAACCAGAATCATGTCTTTTTTGCGATCGACAATACGCAGGAATCCTTCTTCATCCATCACCGCGATGTCGCCGGTGTGTAACCAGCCATTTTTGATGATTTCATCGGTAGCATCCGGACGCTGCCAGTAACCCAGCATCACCTGCGGTCCTTTGACACAAAGCTCACCCGGTAGACCCGGTGGTACTTCGTTGTCGTCGTCATCCACCAGTTTGGCTTCCGTCGATGGCACCGGCAAACCGATGCTACCACTATGATAATCAATATCATACGGGTTAACGCTGACCAGCGGCGCACACTCGGTCAGGCCATAACCTTCCAGCAGATACTGTCCGGTCAGTTTCACCCAACGTTCTGCCACCACTTGCTGAACAGGCATCCCTCCGCCTGCGGAAAGATGCAGACTGGAGAAATCCAGCTGCTGGAACTCTTTATTGTTCAGCAACGCATTGAACAAGGTGTTAACGCCAGTGATAGCGGTAAACGGATATTTCGCTAACTCTTTTACCAACCCTGGAATATCGCGCGGGTTAGTGATAAGCAGGTTCTGCCCACCCAGTTCGATAAACAGCAGGCAGTTAATGGTCAGTGCAAAAATGTGATACAGCGGCAGCGCCGTCACCACCAGCTCTTTGCCCGGATGCAACAGCGGACCATAGGTCGCGTTAACCTGTTCCAGGTTCGCCAGCATATTGCGGTGAGTCAGCATCGCGCCTTTCGCCACACCAGTGGTACCGCCGGTGTATTGCAGGAAAGCTAAATCTTCCGGCACCAGTTCGGGTTTGACGTACTGCATCCGGTAGCCGTTGTGCAGGGCGCTACGAAATGAAATGGCATCTGGCAGATGGTATTTCGGCACCAGACGCTTGATGTATTTAACAACGAAATTGACTACCGTGCCTTTTGCCGTAGATAGCTGATCGCCCATACGGGTCAGAATTACGTGCTGAACGGCGGTTTTATCAACCACTTTTTCCAGAGTGTGGGCAAAGTTAGACACGATAACAATCGCCGATGCGCCGCTATCGTTAAGCTGATGCTCAAGTTCACGCGGGGTATACAACGGGTTAACGTTTACGACAATCATCCCGGCACGCAAAATGCCAAACAGCGCCACCGGATATTGCAATAAATTAGGCATCATCAACGCAACGCGATCGCCTTTCTTCAGTCCCAACCCTTGTTGCAAATAAGCGGCAAACGCGCGACTGCGTTCTTCCAGTTTGCGGAAGGTCATCACCTCCCCCATATTCACAAACGCGGGTTGATCGGCGTAGCGCGCGACCGACTGCTCAAACATATCTACCAGAGATTGATAACGGTCAGGGTTGATCTCCGTCGGAACGTCCGCGGGATAACGGTTAAGCCAAACCTTCTTCAATTCTTCACCTCTAAAATGCGTGTTCGTCGTCATCGCAACCCCAAATGATATACATGCCGTTAACATAATATTAACTCATCATACCAGCTTGATAATTACCCAACGAAAAGGTTGCGAAGCGCGTCACTATTTATTTTTATCTTTACCGTAAGAATGCAGAAACAGCGGACCAGCCGCTGTTTCTTTTTCTTTAAAAACAAGCAATTATTCAGTTACAACTGTTTGTACTCTCGCGGGGCCGGGATTATACCAACCCCATCCACCGTAGCCATAGGGCCAGCCACGACCACCATAAAACCATGGATCAATCGGCTGAGGCGGCATAATCACCTGCTGGGTTAAATGCCAACGTTTGTAACCCGTTACCTGCATCACCATAAATTTATAGGGCGTGTTGCCGATTTTGCCGTCAACCGCACCGGTAATTGGCCCGACTACCGTAACCAGTTGTCCACGAAAATCTACCGGGTCCAGAAAACCGTTCACATCGGCATAAATGCGCCCGCGTGAAGGTTCTCCCAGCGTCGGTCTGGCTCCGCTGTCCAGCGGTACGGTAGCAATTTCCAGGCGGGTTTTCCCTTGCTGGTTTTGTACCGCAACCACTTTGCCACCAAAGCGTGCCTCCTGACCAACGTACAGCTGCGGCGCACTCATCACCCGAACTAAATCTTGTTGCGGCGTGGGACTGCTGCCTTTAATGGCGTCCGGCACAGTAACACAACCGCTGAGCATTAGCGCAAACGTACCTGCCAGTATGCCTTTGATAACATTCTTTTGAACCGCCATGATGCGACTCCTTTTTTCTCAGGGCATACTCTTAAGATTCATTCTTTGCCAGGAAGTTTCTTCCACGCGACGTTGTTACGTAAATAAACCGGTTCGGCATGTTCCACCGCCACCGTTTTACCCTCGGCAAACATCTGACACGCAATCGGAAGCATATCTTCCGCCGCTGGCAGTAAAACTTCTCCGTCGCGCAAAACCAGTCCGCTCTCTTTACCGAGATCCGGCCAGGCTTGCCAGCCCGTACCCACGGTTACCCATTCGCCGGAAAGCTGTTGCAACCGTTCATGAACGAGTTCTGGTTTCAGTACGGCTTCTGTTTCTTCGCCGTGCCAGAAGCCGTTTTCATCGCGCTGATATTCGGCCCAGTAAACTTCGCCCATTCGCGCGTCAATGGCTGCCAGCACGCGGGTTGCGCCGTTTTTGCGCCACGCCCCTTGCGCCATTGTCATTAGCGTGGAGACGCCAATCATCGGCAGCTCTGCGCCAAGTGCCAGCCCTTGCGCAATGCCAATACCAATGCGCACGCCGGTAAAGCTACCGGGGCCGCGCCCGTAAGCCAGAGCGTTTATGTCAGTCAGGGAAGTTCCGCTGGTGGTCAGGATATCCTGCACCATCGGTAAAATTCGTTGAGTATGTTCACGAGGGCAAAGCTCAAAATGAGCGTTGACAGTACCGTCGTTCCACAGGGCGACAGAGCAGGCCTCTGTCGCGGTATCGATAGCCAGAATTCGCATGGGTCTTCGTGCTTAGATCAATAAAAAGGCGCGCATCATACCATACTCCATCACAAATTACCTGGAGGATGGTATCGCAAGGAAGCGAACCGCACGGGCAATGTCACGGGTGCGCGGCGCGGGCGGCAGACTGGCGAGAAACGTCGCGCCGTAAGGGCGCATCACCAGCCGATTATCGCAAATCACCAAAACCCCTCGATCGTCGGCGTCGCGAATCAATCGCCCTACTCCCTGCTTGAGAGTAATGACCGCATCCGGCAGCTGTACTTCATCGAACGGGTCACCACCACGCAAACGGCAATCTTCCATGCGCGCTTTTAACAGTGGATCATCCGGCGAGGTAAACGGCAACTTGTCGATAATCACCAATGACAATGTATCGCCACGCACATCCACCCCTTCCCAGAAGCTGCTGGTTGCCACAAGAAGCGCGTTACCGGCGCTGACAAATTGCTGCAACAGTTGCCCTTTGCTGGTTTCCCCCTGCAACAAAACGGGAAGCGTCATGGTAGCGCGGAACTGCTCGGCCAGATCGCGCATCATGGCGTGCGAGGTACAAAGCATAAAACAACGACCGTTGTTAGCCTCGATGATCGGTCGCAGCATTGCCGCCAGTTGCCGTGCACAACCCGGTTGATTGGTTTGCGGCAGGTTGCGCGGCACACAGAGTAACGCCTGGCGGCTGTAATCAAACGGGCTGGGTAACAGCAACGACTCTGCCTGTTCAATGCCAAGCCGCGAGGTGAAATGATGCAGATCGTCATTCACCGACAGCGTTGCTGAGGTAAAGATCCAGCTACCTGGTTTTTGCGCCATTAACTCTTTGAATTTATCCGCCACGCTGAGCGGCGTGAGCGCCAGAGTAAAATGGCGCGAAGTGCATTCGTACCAGTAGCTGTAGCCCGGCTGATTGATCTCTTTTAGCCGTTTCAGCCGCGTGCGATACAACGTGGCGCGCTCAAATGCTGCATCCAGCAAGGCGGAACGTCCCAGCGACAGTTTCGCCACGTCATAACAAAGTTCCAGGGTGTCATCGAGCAGTAAAAACGCCCGCTGAATTTGCGGATTAGCTAACAGTTCGCGCAGGTTGCCACGATAACCTGGCTCACCTAATTGCAGGCGAAAATCCTGCGCGCTCTGGGCAAGGCGGTCGGCGCACTTTTGTAACTGCTGAGTATCTTTTAATTCGGTGCGATAGGCGATGGTGATGTCTTTTGCCAGGTCGAGCAGTTGTCGACTGGAGAGTGACTGACCAAAATACTGGCTGGCAATGTCGGGCAGTTGGTGGGCTTCGTCGAAGATCATGACGTCAGCTTCCGGGATCAGTTCGCCAAATCCACTCTCTTTCACCACCATATCCGCCAGAAAGAGATGATGGTTTACCACCACCACATCGGCGTCCATCGCTTTTTTGCGTGCTTTGACCACAAAGCAATCTTTATACATCGGGCAGTCGCTGCCAAGACAGTTGTCGTTGGTGCTGGTGACCAGCGGCCACGCCTGTGAATCTTCCGCCACGCTGACGCAGGTGCTGATATCACCATCGACTGTTTGATTAGACCAGGAGCGCAGCAGGATCACATCGCTTAAGATTTGTACCGGCAGATCGCCCCCTGCCAGCGCCTGCTGTTCGAGACGTTCGAGGCAGAGGTAGTTTGAGCGCCCTTTCAGCAACGCCACGTTGCCCGTATATTTCAACGCCTTTGAAACCGTTGGCAAATCGCGGCTGTAGAGCTGATCCTGCAACGCTTTTGAACCGGTCGAGATAATGACTTTCTTTTTCGCCCGCAGCGCAGGGGCCAGGTAAGCGTAGGTTTTGCCCGTACCGGTTCCGGCTTCCACCACCAGCGGCTGGCCTTTTTCTATCGCCTGGGTGACGGCTACCGCCATCTGTCGCTGTGGTTCTCGCGGCTTAAAGCCTGGTATCGCTTTCGCCAACTGACCGTCTGGTGCAAAATCGTCCGTCACACTACCCCCTGTTGATTTGAACAGGGATTATGTCAGGATGAGGGAGCTTTCGCCAGTTGAAGTGGTGACGGCGACCTCACATTGTGGCAGTCTTTGCAGCACGAAAATGGAAGGATAATGAGGACAAAATGATGACTATCGTTCGTATCGATGCTGAAGCCCGCTGGTCTGATGTGGTGATCCACAACAACACGCTCTACTACACTGGTGTACCGGAAAACCTCGACGCCGATGCTTTTGAGCAAACCGCCAACACGCTGGCGCAGATTGACGCCGTGCTGGAAAAACAGGGCAGCAATAAATCGAGCATTCTGGATGCCACCATTTTCCTGGCTGATAAAAACGACTTCGCGGCGATGAATAAAGCGTGGGATGCCTGGGTTGTCGCGGGTCATGCGCCGGTGCGCTGCACGGTGCAAGCGGGGCTGATGAACCCGAAGTATAAAGTTGAAATTAAGATTGTGGCTGCGGTGTAAGCTTTATCGAAGCAAAATAAGTCAGACGATAATTTATCGATAATACTGGTCGGTTTTACATAAATCGACCAGAGATTAAGATATTACTGTTGATGCTCCTGCTAATTCATTATTTATTTTTATAATTTCAATCTTAGCTATAAAGCTAACTATATAAATAAACATAACCATGCCGTTGTGTTCGCCCTTCGATTAGCAACTCTGGTTTTCTTTCTTAGCTGAACAATTTGGTTATAGCGTGAGAACTGACCATTAATTTTCTCCCTCTTACTGGATAACACACCATGAGCTGCTACCTTTAAAACACCTGAATGTCAACAGGTTAACTCGTGCCATATCGTTATAATCCCTTTGATATTAGATGCAAATTAAGGTCATATATAGCCTTATCGATAACATGGTTAATTTTAAGGATAAGAATATGCCTGCTGTAATAGATAAAGCCCTGGATTTCATTGGTGCCATGGATGTATCAGCACCAACACCAAGTTCGATGAATGAAAGCACGGCGAAGGGAATCTTTAAATATTTAAAAGAACTGGGAGTACCCGCGAGCGCCGCCGATATTACGGCGCGAGCTGACCAGGAAGGCTGGAACCCGGGGTTCACGGAAAAAATGGTTGGATGGGCAAAAAAAATGGAGTCTGGTGAACGCATTGTGATTAAAAATCCTGAATACTTTTCAACATATATGCAGGAAGAACTAAAAGCACTGGTCTGAGTAAAATTTACATCAGCATAAATGGGTCAGGACGCTTTTAATCACATATGAAAAGCGTCCTTTTTCTCACAATCAAATAATCATCGGCTTCTATAACGAAAGCGATACGGATTAGTGTGTTACTCGTCTTCATCCTCAAAACGCGCCACGATTCGCTCGCCGGAATGGTTGGCACGCAGCTCTTCTGCCACCAGCGCGATTGCCTGGCCGCTGCTCATCCCTTGTGCCATCAGTTCCTGGATCCGCTCGACGGCTTTTTGCTGCTGTTCATGGGTGAGTGAAGGTAAACCTGCAAACATTGTTAACTCCTGCTAAATTGTTGGCGCTAATTATTTCATGCTACCCGGCACATAGCCAGTAGAGTCAGGACTGATGAAGACGTTATCTCCCGCTGTGATTACTTTACCCTGGCGTCAGGACGCCGCTGAATTTTATTTCTCCCGCTTAAGCCACCTGCCGTGGGCGATGCTTTTACACTCCGGCTATGCCGATCATCCATATAGCCGCTTTGATATTGTGGTCGCCGAGCCGATTTGCACTTTAACCACTTTTGGTAAAGAAACCGTTGTTAGTGAAAGCGAAAAACGCACAACGACCACTGATGACCCGCTACAGGTGCTCCAGCAGGTGCTGGATCGCGCAGACATTCGCCCAGCGCATAACGAAGATTTGCCATTTCAGGGCGGCGCGCTGGGGTTGTTTGGCTACGATCTGGGCCGCCGTTTTGAGTCACTGCCAGAAATTGCGCAGCAAGATATCGTTCTGCCGGATATGGCTGTAGGTATCTACGACTGGGCGCTGGTTGTCGACCACCAGCGTCAAACAGTTTCTTTGCTGAGTCATAATGATGTCAATGCCCGTTGGGCCTGGCTGGAAAGCCAGCAATTCTCGCCGCAGGAAGATTTCACGCTCACTTCCGACTGGCAATCCAATATGACCCGCGAGCAGTACGGCGAAAAATTTCGCCAGGTACAGGAATATCTGCACAGCGGTGATTGCTATCAGGTGAATCTCGCCCAGCGTTTTCATGCGACCTATTCTGGCGATGAATGGCAGGCATTCCTTCAGCTTAATCAGGCCAACCGCGCGCCGTTTAGCGCTTTTTTACGCCTTGAACAGGGCACGATTTTAAGCCTTTCGCCAGAGCGGTTTATTCTTTGTGATAATAGTGAAATCCAGACCCGCCCGATTAAAGGCACGCTACCACGCCTGCCCGATCCCCAAGAAGATAGCAATCAAGCAGAAAAACTGGCGAACTCAGCGAAAGATCGCGCTGAAAATCTGATGATTGTTGATTTAATGCGTAATGATATCGGTCGCGTTGCCGTAGCCGGTTCGGTAAAAGTACCAGAGCTGTTCGTGGTCGAACCCTTCCCTGCCGTGCATCATCTGGTCAGCACCATAACGGCGCGGCTACCAGAACAGTTACACACCAGCGATCTGCTGCGCGCAGCTTTTCCTGGTGGCTCAATAACTGGGGCTCCGAAAGTACGGGCTATGGAAATTATCGACGAACTGGAACCGCAGCGACGCAATGCCTGGTGCGGCAGCATTGGCTATTTGAGCTTTTGCGGCAACATGGATACCAGCATTACTATCCGCACTCTGACTGCCATTAACGGACAAATATACTGCTCTGCGGGCGGTGGAATTGTCGCCGATAGCCAGGAAGAAGCGGAATATCAGGAAACTTTTGATAAAGTTAATAAGATATTACGCCAACTGGAGAAGTAAGACGTGGAATACCGTACCCTGACGCTTGATGATTTTTTATCGCGCTTTCAACTTTTGCGCCCGCAAATTAACCGGGAAACCCTAAATCATCGTCAGGCTGCCGTGTTAATCCCCATCGTCCGTCGACCGCAACCGGGGTTGTTGCTGACTCAGCGTTCAATTCATCTGCGTAAACACGCTGGACAAGTGGCATTCCCTGGAGGCGCAGTCGATGACACGGATGCATCAGTTATCGCCGCCGCGCTGCGCGAAGCTGAAGAAGAGGTCGCTATACCGCCTTCCGCCGTTGAAGTTATCGGCGTGCTGCCGCCCGTCGATAGCGTAACTGGCTACCAGGTAACCCCAGTGGTCGGCATTATCCCGCCCGATCTGCCGTATCGCGCCAGTGAAGATGAAGTCTCGGCGGTGTTTGAAATGCCGCTCGCCCAGGCATTACATCTGGGTCGTTATCACCCTTTAGATATCTACCGCCGTGGCGATTCACATCGGGTATGGCTGTCCTGGTACGAACAGTATTTTGTATGGGGAATGACCGCAGGCATTATTCGTGAACTGGCGCTGCAAATTGGTGTGAAACCCTGACTATACTTATCTTTACATCTACAAAACACTACTTGAGACAATCATCGCAATATTAGTTAAATCGCGGTTTTTGATTAGTTTAATTCATGTGAATAGTTAAGCTAGTCGCCGCGTTCCCTCTTACACTATGCGCTGTTATTAGTTCGTTACTGGAAGTCCAGTCACCTTGTCAGGAGTATTATCGTGATTAGTCTATTCGACATGTTTAAGGTGGGGATTGGTCCCTCATCTTCCCATACCGTAGGGCCTATGAAGGCGGGTAAACAGTTCGTCGATGATCTGGTCGAAAAAGGCTTACTGGATAGCGTTACTCGCGTTGCCGTGGACGTTTATGGTTCACTGTCGCTGACGGGTAAAGGCCACCACACCGATATCGCCATTATTATGGGTCTTGCAGGTAACGAACCTGCCACCGTGGATATCGACAGTATTCCCGGTTTTATTCGCGACGTAGAAGAGCGCGAACGTCTGCTGCTGGCACAGGGACGGCATGAAGTGGATTTCCCGCGCGACAACGGGATGCGTTTTCATAACGGCAACCTGCCGCTGCATGAAAACGGTATGCAAATCCACGCCTATAACGGCGATGAAGTCATCTACAGCAAAACTTATTATTCCATCGGCGGCGGTTTTATCGTCGATGAAGAACACTTTGGTCAGGATGCTGCCAACGAAGTGAGCGTGCCGTATCCGTTCAAATCTGCCACCGAACTGCTCGCGTACTGTAATGAAACCGGCTATTCGCTGTCTGGTCTCGCTATGCAGAACGAACTGGCGCTGCACAGCAAGAAAGAGATCGACGAGTATTTCGCTCATGTCTGGCAAACCATGCAGGCATGTATCGATCGCGGGATGAATACCGAAGGCGTACTGCCAGGCCCGCTGCGCGTGCCGCGTCGTGCGTCGGCCCTGCGCCGGATGTTAGTTTCCAGCGATAAACTGTCTAACGATCCGATGAATGTCATTGACTGGGTAAACATGTTTGCGCTGGCAGTTAACGAAGAAAACGCCGCCGGTGGTCGTGTGGTAACTGCGCCAACCAACGGTGCCTGCGGTATCGTTCCGGCAGTGCTGGCTTACTATGACCACTTTATTGAATCGGTCAGCCCGGACATCTATACCCGTTACTTTATGGCAGCGGGCGCGATTGGTGCATTGTATAAAATGAACGCCTCTATTTCCGGTGCGGAAGTTGGTTGCCAGGGCGAAGTGGGTGTTGCCTGTTCAATGGCTGCTGCGGGTCTTGCAGAACTGCTGGGCGGTAGCCCGGAACAGGTTTGCGTGGCGGCGGAAATTGGCATGGAACACAACCTTGGTTTAACCTGCGACCCGGTTGCAGGGCAGGTTCAGGTGCCGTGCATTGAGCGTAATGCCATTGCCTCTGTGAAGGCGATTAACGCCGCACGGATGGCTCTGCGCCGCACCAGTGCACCGCGCGTCTCGCTGGATAAGGTCATCGAAACGATGTACGAAACCGGTAAGGACATGAACGCCAAATACCGCGAAACCTCACGCGGTGGTCTGGCAATCAAAGTCCAGTGTGACTAATACTTCTTACTCGCCCATCTGCAACGGATGGGCGAATTTATCCCCGCTTTCTCGTCTGCTGTAATATTCCCCACTACACTTCCACTGTTGCGTCAGGCGTTTGTCGCCATACGCTTACAGGGTGGCCCGCATGCAAAAAGCACAACGGATCATTAAAACCTATCGCCGTAATCGAATGATTGTTTGTACGATTTGCGCACTCGTTACGCTCGCTTCGACCCTGAGCGTGCGATTTATTTCACAGCGTAACTTAAATCAACAACGGGTAGTACAATTCGCCAATCACGCTGTAGAGGAATTAGATAAAGTACTGCTTCCCCTACAGGCAGGTAGCGAAGTCTTGCTTCCGCTGATTGGTCTGCCCTGCTCTGTCGCCCATTTGCCATTACGTAAACAGGCGGCAAAACTCCAAACTGTGCGATCCATTGGCCTGGTGCAAGACGGCACACTTTATTGCTCCAGCATTTTTGGTTATCGCAATGTGCCCGTCGTGGACATTCTGGCTGAACTTCCTGCACCGCAACCACTTTTACGCCTGACGATCGACCGTGCCCTGAATAAAGGCAGTCCGGTTTTGATTCAATGGACACCTGCAGCGGGCAGTAGCAATGCTGGGGTCATGGAGATGATTAACATCGACTTACTGACGGCAATGCTCCTTGAGCCACAACTGCCGCAAATCAGTAGCGCCAGCCTGACGGTGGACAAACGGCATTTGCTCTATGGTAATGGGCTGGTAGATTCCCTTCCGCAACCTGAAGACAATGAAAACTATCAGGTTTCTTCGCAACGCTTTCCTTTTACCATTAACGTTAATGGTCCGGGGGCTACGGCGCTGGCATGGCACTATCTTCCAACACAATTACCGCTGGCGGTGCTGCTAAGTTTACTGGTGGGCTATATCGCCTGGCTGGCGACCGCTTACCGGATGAGTTTTTCCCGCGAAATCAATCTGGGCCTGGCGCAACATGAGTTCGAATTGTTCTGCCAGCCTTTGCTTAATGCGCGCAGCCAGCAATGTATTGGTGTAGAGATTTTGCTGCGCTGGAACAATCCACGTCAGGGCTGGATTTCACCGGATGTGTTTATTCCTATCGCGGAAGAACATCATTTAATTGTGCCACTGACCCGCTATGTGATGGCAGAAACCATCCGTCAGCGGCATGTTTTCCCAATGAGTAGTCAGTTTCATATTGGCATTAACGTCGCACCCAGTCATTTTCGCCGTGGTGTGCTGATAAAAGATCTCAATCAGTACTGGTTTAGCGCTCACCCGATTCAGCAACTGATCCTCGAAATCACCGAACGCGATGCCTTACTGGATGTTGATTATCGGATTGCCCGCGAGCTGCATCGTAAAAACGTCAAACTGGCGATTGATGACTTCGGCACCGGCAACAGTTCGTTTTCCTGGCTTGAAACATTACGTCCTGACGTGCTGAAAATTGATAAGTCATTTACCGCAGCTATAGGTTCTGACGCGGTTAACTCGACGGTGACCGATATCATCATCGCACTGGGGCAAAGACTGAATATTGAACTGGTGGCGGAGGGTGTGGAAACACAAGAACAGGCGAAGTATTTGCGCCGTCATGGCGTGCATATTTTGCAAGGGTATTTGTACGCACAGCCGATGCCGCTACGTGATTTTCCCAAATGGCTGGCGGGCAGCCAACCGCCGCCCGCCCGGCATAATGGACATATTACGCCCGTTATGCCGTTACGTTAACGCTTACTCATCTTCATCGTGCGCCGGTTGCTCTTTAACAATGCGAACCAGATCAACTCGATAATCATTGGCTTCAATGATGGTGATATGCAGTGGACCTACATCAATCACATCGCCCACACGGGGAATGTGACCATTTGCCGAGATCACGAGGCCCGCGACCGTCGCGATATCATCGTCATCGGCAAGATGCTCAACATCAAGCGCCTGCTGCAAGGCATGCAAATCTGTACCGCCTTTTACCAGCCAGCCGTCACCATCGGTAATGATTTCCGGCGTTTCGTCTGCGTCCGGGAATTCACCCGCAATGGCTTCCAGCACATCCAGCGGCGTGACCAAGCCTTGTACCACACCAAACTCGTTGGTCACGATAACAAAGCTCCCGCGAGCACGACGCAGCACGCCCAGCAGGTTGATCGGGTCAAGGGTTTCCGGAACGATAATTGCCGGAGACGCCGAAGCTATCGCCGCCACATCAACGCCTTCTTCGAGCGCCACCAGCAGTTCTTTAGCACGTACGATACCGATGATTTCATCCAGTTCACCGCGACATACCGGGAACAGACTGTGCGGTGAGGAGAGCAGCTGCTCACGGATTTCATCGACCCCGAGATTAGCGTCAACCCAGCTTATTTCACCGCGCGGCGTCATGATCCCGCGCAGAGAACGCGACGCCAGCGTCAATACGCCGTTAATCATGTAACGTTCTTCTTCGGCAAACGCACCTTCCGGGATCGGCATCGGCATCGGGTTATCGGCATCGTGCTGAACATTGGCCTGACGTTTCCCGCCCATCAAACGCAGGATGGCATCGGCAGTACGCGCTCGCAGCGGCAAAGTCGACTGGTGACGAATAAAGTTGCGACGCGCAATTTGGTTAAACACTTCGATGATGATCGAGAAGCCAATCGCGGCATACAGGTAACCTTTCGGAATGTGGAAACCGAAACCTTCTGCCACCAGACTCAGACCTATCATTAACAGGAAGCTCAGACAGAGCACCACCACCGTTGGATGCTGGTTAACAAATCGCGTCAGCGGTTTCGATGCCAGCAGCATAACCGCCATCGCAATCACTACCGCCGCCATCATCACCGGCAGATGGTTAACCATCCCTACTGCCGTAATTACCGCATCCAACGAGAAGACGGCGTCAAGGATGACGATCTGTGTGACGACCACCCAGAAACTGGCGTAGCCTTTACCGTGGCCGGAATCATGATCGCGGTTTTCCAGCCGTTCATGCAGTTCGGTTGTTGCTTTGAACAGCAAGAATATCCCCCCGAACAACATAATCAGGTCGCGTCCGGAGAAGGAAAAATCCATAACGGTAAATAGCGGTTTGGTCAGCGTGACCATCCATGAAATCAGCGACAGCAGCCCCAGACGCATAATCAGCGCCAGTGATAATCCCAGCAAACGCGCTTTATCGCGTTGTTTTGGCGGCAGTTTGTCAGCAAGAATGGCGATGAAGACCAGGTTATCGATACCCAGCACAATTTCGAGAACAACAAGCGTGAGTAGCCCCGCCCAAATTGAGGGGTCCATTAAGAATTCCATGACAAGCTCCTGCTTAAGGAATAGCTATTCGACGCCAGAAATAATGCAGGCGTAACGACAAAATGCAAACGAAAGGTGCGGCATAGAGTGCCAGAAAGACAGGCGTTAAAAGGCCTGATGCTGAAATGACGTCGGTGACGATCCATACTGCGGGCTACTGCCCTATACTCCATGGTTGTTAAACGGGAGTTAAACATATCAGAGACGCCTCTGATTTGGCAAAGATTTACCTTCCTTTGCAAACGAATGTGACAAGGATATTTTACCTTTCGAAATTTCTGCTAATCGAAAGTTAAATTACGGATCTTCATCACATAAAATAATTTTTTCGATATCTAAAATAAATCGCGAAACGCAGGGGTTTTTGGTTGTAGCCCTTATCTGAATCGATTCGATTGTGGACGACGATTCAAAAATACATCTGGCACGTTGAGGTGTTAACGATAATAAAGGAGGTAGCAAGTGACCATTGCTATTGTTATAGGCACACATGGTTGGGCTGCAGAGCAGTTGCTTAAAACCGCAGAAATGCTGTTAGGCGAGCAGGAAAACGTCGGCTGGATCGATTTCGTTCCAGGTGAAAATGCCGAAACGCTGATTGAAAAGTACAACGCTCAGTTGGCAAAACTCGACACCACTAAAGGCGTGCTGTTTCTCGTTGATACATGGGGAGGCAGCCCGTTCAATGCTGCCAGCCGCATTGTCGTCGACAAAGAGCATTATGAAGTCATTGCAGGCGTTAACATTCCAATGCTCGTGGAAACGTTAATGGCCCGTGATGATGACCCAAGCTTTGATGAACTGGTGGCGCTGGCAGTAGAAACAGGCCGTGAAGGCGTGAAAGCACTGAAAGCCAAACCGGTTGAAAAAGCCGCGCCAGCACCCGCTGCCGCAGCACCAAAAGCGACTCCAACTCCGGCAAAACCAATGGGACCAAACGACTACATGGTTATTGGCCTTGCGCGTATCGACGACCGTCTGATTCACGGTCAGGTCGCCACCCGCTGGACCAAAGAAACCAATGTCTCCCGTATTATTGTTGTTAGTGATGAAGTGGCTGCGGATACCGTTCGTAAGACACTGCTCACCCAGGTTGCACCTCCGGGCGTAACAGCACACGTAGTTGATGTTGCCAAAATGATTCGCGTCTACAACAACCCGAAATATGCTGGCGAACGCGTAATGCTGTTATTTACCAACCCAACAGATGTAGAGCGTCTCGTTGAAGGCGGCGTGAAAATCACCTCTGTTAACGTCGGTGGTATGGCATTCCGTCAGGGTAAAACCCAGGTGAATAACGCGGTTTCGGTTGATGAAAAAGATATCGAGGCGTTCAAGAAACTGAATGCGCGCGGTATTGAGCTGGAAGTCCGTAAGGTTTCCACCGATCCGAAACTGAAAATGATGGATCTGATCAGCAAAATCGATAAGTAACGTATTGTGTTGATTATCACTCAGTTTTCACACTTAAGTCTTACGTAAACAGGAGAAGTACAATGGAGATTACCACTCTTCAAATTGTGCTGGTATTTATCGTAGCCTGTATCGCAGGTATGGGATCAATCCTCGATGAATTTCAGTTTCACCGTCCGCTAATCGCGTGTACCCTGGTGGGTATCGTTCTTGGCGATATGAAAACCGGTATTATTATCGGTGGTACGCTGGAAATGATCGCGCTGGGCTGGATGAACATCGGTGCTGCAGTTGCGCCTGACGCCGCTCTGGCTTCCATCATTTCTACTATTCTGGTTATCGCAGGTCATCAGAGCATTGGTGCAGGTATCGCACTGGCAATCCCTCTGGCCGCTGCGGGCCAGGTACTGACCATCATCGTTCGTACTATTACCGTTGCTTTCCAGCACGCTGCGGATAAGGCTGCTGATAACGGCAACCTGACAGCGATTTCCTGGATCCACGTTTCTTCTCTGTTCCTGCAAGCAATGCGTGTGGCTATTCCGGCCGTCATCGTTGCGCTGTCTGTTGGTACCAGCGAAGTACAGAACATGCTGAACGCGATTCCGGAAGTGGTGACCAATGGTCTGAATATCGCCGGTGGCATGATCGTGGTGGTTGGTTATGCGATGGTTATCAACATGATGCGTGCTGGCTACCTGATGCCGTTCTTCTACCTCGGCTTCGTAACCGCAGCATTCACCAACTTTAACCTGGTTGCTCTGGGTGTGATTGGTACTGTTATGGCAGTGCTCTACATCCAACTTAGCCCGAAATACAACCGCGTAGCCGGTGCGCCTGCTCAGGCAGCTGGTAACAACGATCTCGATAACGAACTGGACTAACAGGTGAGCGAAATGGTTGATACAACTCAAACTACCACCGAGAAAAAACTCACTCAAAGTGATATTCGTGGCGTCTTCCTGCGTTCTAACCTCTTCCAGGGTTCATGGAACTTCGAACGTATGCAGGCACTGGGTTTCTGCTTCTCTATGGTACCGGCAATTCGTCGCCTCTACCCTGAGAACAACGAAGCTCGTAAACAAGCTATTCGCCGTCACCTGGAGTTCTTTAACACCCAGCCGTTCGTGGCTGCGCCGATTCTCGGCGTAACCCTGGCGCTGGAAGAACAGCGTGCTAATGGCGCAGAGATCGATGACGGTGCTATCAACGGTATCAAAGTCGGTTTGATGGGGCCGCTGGCTGGTGTAGGCGACCCGATCTTCTGGGGAACCGTACGTCCGGTATTTGCAGCGCTGGGTGCCGGTATCGCAATGAGCGGCAGCCTGTTAGGTCCGCTGCTGTTCTTCATCTTGTTTAACCTGGTGCGTCTGGCAACCCGTTACTACGGCGTAGCGTATGGTTACTCCAAAGGTATCGATATCGTTAAAGATATGGGTGGTGGCTTCCTGCAAAAACTGACGGAAGGGGCGTCTATCCTCGGCCTGTTTGTCATGGGGGCATTAGTTAACAAGTGGACGCATGTCAACATCCCGCTGGTTGTCTCTCGCATTACTGACCAGACGGGCAAAGAACACGTTACCACTGTCCAGACTATTCTGGACCAGTTAATGCCAGGCCTGGTACCACTGCTGCTGACCTTTGCTTGTATGTGGCTACTGCGCAAAAAAGTTAACCCGCTGTGGATCATCGTTGGCTTCTTCGTCATCGGTATCGCTGGTTACGCTTGCGGCCTGCTGGGACTGTAAGACTGTTGTACACTACCGGGGCCTTTTGGCCCCGTTTTTTTATCTGGAGGATTAATGACAATCACGGACCTGGTACTGATTCTTTTCATCGCCGCACTCCTGGCCTTCGCGATCTACGATCAGTTCATCATGCCCCGCCGTAACGGCCCCACCCTGCTGGCAATTCCTTTGCTCCG
The DNA here is from genome assembly GCF_046486495.1 of Escherichia sp. WS3227_2. Lineage (NCBI taxonomy): Bacteria > Pseudomonadati > Pseudomonadota > Gammaproteobacteria > Enterobacterales > Enterobacteriaceae > Escherichia > Escherichia sp. WS3227_2. Next base: position 135,433 of record NZ_JBJQLG010000009.1, on the reverse strand, counting down.
GCGTGGTCGCATCGATAGCGTTATCTTCGTCGGATTGATTGTCATTCTTATCTATAACAACGTCACGAATCATGGCGCGCTAATAACAACATGGTTATTAAGTGCACTGGCTCTGATGGGTTTTTATATATTCTGGATCCGCGTTCCGAAGATCATCTTTAAACAAAAAGGTTTTTTCTTCGCCAATGTCTGGATTGAATATAGCCGAATCAAAGCGATGAACTTGTCGGAAGATGGCGTGTTGGTGATGCAATTAGAACAGCGTCGGCTGTTAATCCGCGTTCGAAATATCGACGATCTGGAAAAAATTTATAAGCTTCTCGTTTCAACTCAATAAGTTATGAATTTAGCCAAAGCTATGTTTAGTGTATTTTTAATAATCAGACATAGCTAAGGCTATATTACCTCTTCCCTTATTTGTTATTTATTTTAACGTTTCATTGATATATAAATCTAAATGAAAATCGTTATCAATAAAGCAATGAAATAATATATTCCAACAGTTGTTTTATATTCTCAAAATATGTTAAGGTTGCGCCCTCATTTGGGGAGTAGCCGATTTCCAGATTCCGGAAATGTACGTGTCAACATACTCGTTGCAAAACGTGGCACGTACGGACTGAACACTTTCAGTCAGGCGAGACCATATGCACATCAATCGCTATGCCTGCATGAACGCGAAAACCATCGCGGTTTGTCGTTCATGTATGCATGTTTGCTGGGGGCGATGATGTGTTTTATGGATACCCCGGTCAGGACGTTGTCATGAATATCACTGCTACTGTTCTTCTTGCGTTTGGTATGTCGATGGATGCATTTGCTGCATCAATCGGTAAAGGTGCCACCCTCCATAAACCGAAATTTTCTGAAGCGTTGCGAACCGGCCTTATTTTTGGTGCCGTCGAAACCCTGACGCCGCTGATCGGCTGGGGAATGGGCATGTTAGCCAGCCGGTTTGTCCTTGAATGGAACCACTGGATTGCGTTTGTGCTGCTGATATTCCTCGGCGGGCGAATGATTATTGAGGGTTTTCGTGGCGCAGATGATGAAGATGAAGAACCGCGCCGTCGGCACGGTTTCTGGCTACTGGTAACCACCGCGATTGCCACCAGCCTGGATGCCATGGCTGTGGGTGTTGGTCTTGCTTTCCTTCAGGTCAACATTATCGCGACCGCATTGGCCATTGGTTGTGCAACCTTGATTATGTCGACATTAGGGATGATGGTTGGTCGCTTTATCGGCTCAATTATTGGGAAAAAAGCGGAAATTCTCGGCGGGCTGGTGCTGATCGGCATCGGCGTCCAGATCCTCTGGACGCACTTCCACGGTTAATAAGAACGCTGCCAGAGGTGAATATTAAAGTCCGTCTGGCAGTCGAACACTTCTTTTGCTGCCAGTGTTTGCCAGACTTCTGGCTTCGCACGCCAGGCAAACGGCGTCATCTGCAATAATGCGACGGCTTCATCACCGCGAAGACGCATCGGATAACACAACTCATCACTCTGCTGTAATGTAAAACCTTCCAGTTGTTCTGCATGTGGTGCATGAAGATGTACTTCATTGTAAATCAGCCCCTTCAGCTCCATCAAATGTCGCGGTCCCGGCGTGGCAGTAATGACCCAACCGCCAGGCTTCACTACTCGCGCTAATTCTTCTGCTTTACACGGCGCGTAAATACGTATTATGGCGTCCATACTGGTATCGGAAAACGGCAAACGGTGGCTGGAAGCAACACAAAAAGTGACCTGCGGATAGCGTTTCGCCGCCGCTTTTATCGCTACCTTCGAGACATCCAGGCCAAACGTGGTGATTTCGGGCAGCGCATCGGCAAATGCGTGTGTGTAATACCCTTCACCACAGCCAATATCCAGCACCGCTGTGGCCTTTTCATCAAGCCGTTCCCGCAGTTGAGCGACAATTGCATCACGCAGCGGCTGATAATGTCCGGCATCTAAGAATGCGCGGCGTGCTTGCATCATTTCCGCGCTGTCGCCCGGATCACGAGACCGTTTATGCTGAACGGGCAGCAGATTGACATACCCTTCTTTCGCCATATCAAACTGATGTCGCTGGGGACAGATATAGCTGTTTTTTTCACGCGAAAGAGGCTGATGGCAAAGTGGACAGGAAAACGACATGACAACTCCGGCAGGATACTAAAGGCCGCAAGTGTAACGCGAATCACGCGGCGGGCAAATATCCGAACGACTGGAGCGAAGATAAAGCAAAGTAAAAAGCCTCGCATTCGACGAGGCTTTATAGCGAGATTGAAGCGTATTCACACTTCAGATCAGTGGATTCGATCAGATAGCTGTTACGTTAACAGCTGCCGGACCTTTCTGACCGTCCTGAATTTCGAACTCAACGTTCTGACCTTCAGCCAGAGTTTTGAAACCATTACCCTGGATAGCAGAGAAGTGTACGAACACGTCTTTGCTGCCATCAGCCGGAGTAATGAAGCCAAAACCTTTAGACTCGTTGAACCACTTAACCTGACCTTTAATCTTTGCCATTTGAAAAATTCCTTAGATTGTTTTCTTCGCCCGCAGGCATAACATAGATAAAACTGACACATTACTGCATGAGGCACCAATATAAGGCTCGGCAGAGAAGCGGTATTCAACGTCAACGTGTTTACTCAGGACTTCTTTACTGAAAATGCCACACATAAACAGAACTGTACCTCGTTTAACCCGAAATCTGTTATCACATACAACGTTAATTATGGCAAGCCATTTTTAAACATGTCTCGATCAGACGCACAAATCTCGATACGTCTTCCACTTTTTTTGCACACTTATGCAACGGAATACGCGCCGATATATCATTGTGCTTAACCTTGCCAGTTCAGGCAGATACTTAAACTGACGTATTTTCTAACATAGTTCAATAAGTTCAGTTGTTCCAGGCCAGTGGGAGAAGTTATTACATAGTGCGTGCAATATCACATTTTCTGCTATGCAATGAATAAAAAGTTATATCACTTTTTCTCATAAAACAGTCAGTTAACGGCCACCAATTACCCCAAAGAGAAGTCAATCCCCAATGGTATTGTAAATTTAAAATAAGAAAAATTGATGAATGCGCAAAAAAATCAAGAGAGAAACGTTTCGCTAATAAATAATACCACGCTTAATCACAAATCCGATGTAAACATCCTAATAAATTAATGGGCTAAATATCTTTTTCTGATATCCCGTTACGCAAATAAATAATATGATAATTATTTGAAGTCAGACCAGAGTTTTAATTTGAAGCAGTTGCACCATGACAGTGCGTATAATCAGGATGAATTGAGTAACCCTTCAACGACGGGGTTACTCAAGATTGAGGAAGGATTATCGTTCGGCGACCAGACGAATAATATCTTCGTCTTCAACCGATTTTTGACTCTCAACGGTCTTTTTATCTGCTTTCTCAGGTTCGTTTGCTTCGCACAAACGACGTAACAGAGCATTTTGACGTTTTTGCTGATCCAGCAACGCCTCAAGCAGTTCAATCTGTTCGTTAGTCCGTGAACTGGCACGATTGATAAAAAACCACAAGATAAGCCCGATAAAAAGAACCACCACCGATACAACCAAAGACGCAATGTTCATCACGCCTGAATTTACAACTTCGTTCATTTCACCACCTCTGAGTAGAGGCGCTATTCTACCACTGCTGGAGAGGAAGAAAATCTAGTGCTGAAAAAATGATATCACCACGGGATAAACTGGTTAATGGCACAAATTCCGCTGAAAAATTGTACATCCTGATCGCACATCATGTTGAATACCTGCGCCCAAAGCAGCAAGCAAGCCAACACCACGACAACCAGAACGACCCATCGAAACTTTTTCACTCCAATCTCCGTTTCACCTACCTTATGTCATTAAACTAGCATGCGTTAGTTAAACAGCGCCTAACTATGTCGATATTCGTGCTTTTTCAGAATGAGTCGCTTGCTTCAGCGCATATTGCCGCTACGATTAAGCGAACATAAAAAGAGAAGAGGTTGTAATGCGATTCATCATTCGCACAGTTATGCTGATAGCACTGGTATGGATAGGATTATTACTCAGCGGATATGGCGTTTTGATTGGAAGCAAAGAGAATGCCGCGGGATTAGGTTTGCAATGTACCTATCTGACCGCCAGAGGCACCAGCACGGTACAATACCTGCACACTAAAAGTGGTTTTCTGGGGATAACAGATTGCCCGTTGTTACGTAAAAGCAATATTGTGGTCGATAATGGTTAAGGGTAATAAATAACCAGATTCTTACTCATGAGTAAAATATTCTTACCGCAAGCGCGTTTAATATAACGCCTCCTTTAACTTTATTTTTCTCATTCTAAATAAAGAACCTGTCTGTTTGATATTCAGACAGGTTCTTACTCTCATCAGAACGGATAGTCGTGATAACCCATTTGGGCAGAAATTTTGCGCGCCGCGGTATGCAACATTGCGACATATTCCTGTAAACGCTCTTCAGAGAAACGCAACGTCGGGAAGGAGATGCTCAGACCGGCAATGACCACGCCAAAGCGATCAAATACCGGAACCGCAATGCAACGCAGTCCTTCTTCCTGCTCTTCGTTATCTTCGCCATACCCCTGCTCGCGCACCTGGTCCAGAACGGGTAATAACGCTTCTGTACTGATGATGGTCCGTTCGGTACTGCGTTTATACTCCACGCCCTCAAGAATTTGCTTCACTTCATCGCGATCGCGCCATGCCAGCAGTACCTTACCAATCGCGGTGCTGTACAGTGGATTACGACGCCCAATCCGTGAATACATGCGCAAATTGTACATAGAGTCAATTTTGTGGATGTAAACAATACTGTCTTCGTCCAGTGCGCCGAGGTGGATAGTTTCTTTCGTCAGGCGGGAGATCTCACGCATCTGGATATCTGCGCTACGAATTAAATCGACGTTTTGTAACGCGCGAGCGCCCAGTTCAAACAATTTCAGGGTCAGCGAATATTTCTCCGACTCCCCTTCCTGCGCCACATAACCCAGGGTTTTCATGGTCTGTAAAAAGCGATAAACGGTGCTTTTTGACATCATGACGCGCTGCGACAGCTCGGTTATCCCTATTTCGCGCTCTTCACCCAGCGCCTGCAAAATGCCAAAAACTTTCAGCACGGAAGATACAGAATCAGGCTGTTTATCCAGATCTGCGTTAGCCATTTATCACCTCATTGCGAGTGTTTTATAAAAATCAGAACTGTTTTTTATTATAATTTCGCACCTGGGTGGTCGCAATCCATCTTTTGCCGGTTAGTTACAATTCTGCGACATCCACCGTGAATATCAGTGCTAGAATCTTACCCCTGTTGATTATTCACCAAAGATATAAAATTCCTATGCCAAAAGTTCAGGCCGACGGCCTGCCGTTGCCCCAGCGATACGGTGCGATATTAACCATTGTGATTGGTATTTCGATGGCTGTCCTTGACGGCGCAATCGCCAACGTCGCCTTGCCAACAATCGCCACAGACCTTCATGCCACACCGGCCAGTTCCATCTGGGTAGTGAACGCCTATCAAATCGCCATTGTCATCTCCCTGCTCTCGTTTTCGTTTCTGGGCGATATGTTTGGCTATCGACGTATTTATAAATGCGGTCTGGTCGTTTTTCTGTTGTCTTCACTGTTCTGCGCCCTTTCTGATTCGCTACAAATGCTCACCCTTGCGCGTGTCATACAAGGTTTCGGCGGTGCAGCGTTGATGAGCGTTAATACCGCACTTATCCGCCTGATCTATCCACAACGTTTTCTGGGTAGAGGGATGGGCGTAAACTCGTTTATTGTTGCCGTCTCTTCTGCTGCCGGGCCGACAATTGCTGCAGCAATCCTCTCCATCGCATCCTGGAAATGGTTATTTTTAATCAACGTACCGTTGGGTATTATCGCCCTGCTTCTGGCCATGCGTTTTCTGCCACCCAATGGCTCTCGTGCCAGTAAACCCCGTTTCGACCTGCCCAGCGCCGTGATGAACGCGTTAACCTTCGGCCTGCTTATTACTGCATTGAGTGGTTTCGCTCAGGGGCAATCGCTGACGTTGATTGGCGCGGAACTGGTGGTAATGGTTGTCGTTGGTATTTTCTTTATTCGCCGCCAGCTTTCTCTTCCCGTACCGCTGCTACCGGTGGATTTACTTCGTATCCCGCTGTTTTCACTTTCTATTTGCACATCTGTTTGCTCTTTCTGCGCACAAATGCTGGCAATGGTTTCCCTGCCCTTTTACCTGCAAACCGTGCTCGGGCGTAGTGAAGTCGAAACAGGTTTACTTCTGACACCGTGGCCGTTAGCAACAATGGTGATGGCTCCGCTGGCAGGCTATTTGATTGAACGCGTACATGCAGGATTGCTGGGTGCTTTAGGGTTGTTCATCATGGCTGCGGGGCTTTTTTCCCTGGTTCTGCTGCCCGCGTCACCTGCGGATATCAATATTATCTGGCCGATGATCTTATGTGGCGCTGGATTTGGCTTATTCCAGTCACCCAATAACCACACCATTATAACCTCCGCTCCGCGCGAACGTAGCGGTGGGGCCAGTGGCATGTTAGGGACGGCTCGTCTACTGGGTCAGAGTAGCGGCGCGGCACTGGTGGCGCTGATGCTAAATCAGTTTGGTGATAATGGTACGCACGTCTCGCTGATGGCTGCGGCTATTCTGGCAGTGATTGCTGCCTGTGTCAGTGGTTTACGTATCACTCAGCCACGAGCCAGGGCATAAAAAAAGCGCGTCGATCAGGACGCGCTTTTTAGTATTTACTTCATATTACTTCAGGTATTCACCCGTACGCAGAGCTTCAATACGTTTATCCAGCGGCGGGTGAGTCATGAACAACTCACTGAGCGATTTCGACTTACCGTTAATACAGAAAGCCATCATGCTGGTTGCTTCTTGCGGTTCATAGCTGGTTTTCAGGCGCTGCAGCGCGGCAATCATTTTCTCGCGACCAACCAGTTTTGCCGAACCGGCATCAGCGTGGAATTCACGATGACGCGAGAACCACATGGTGATAATGCTCGCCAGAATACCAAACACCAGTTCCAGAACCGTTGCAACCGCAAAGTAGATCAGCGGGTTGCCGTTGCTCTCTTCACCTTCATCACGATTTCCGCCCATAAAACCCGCGGCAAGCTGCGCCAGAATACGGGAAATAAAGATAACGAAGGTGTTCACCACGCCCTGAATCAGCGTCATGGTGACCATATCACCATTGGCGATGTGGCTGATTTCGTGAGCAATTACCGCCTCGGCTTCATCCGGGCTCATGTTCTGCAGCAAACCGGTGCTGACAGCAACCAGAGAGGCATCACGGCGCGCACCGGTTGCAAAAGCGTTGATGTCCGGCGCATGGTAGATAGCCACTTGCGGCATAGCGATCCCCGCCTGACGAGCCTGGGTTGCTACAGTATTGACCAGCCAACGTTCCCTTTCGTTACGCGGTTGCTCGATCACTTCCCCGCCAACAGATCGTAATGCCATCCATTTGGACATCAGAAGCGAAACGAAGGAACCACCAAAACCGAACAGCAAGGCCATGATCATCAGCCCCTGAACGCTGCTCGACTGTATCCCTGTCAGGCTCAGTACCAGCCCGAAAACGACCATTACGGCCAGGTTCGTTAGCAGGAAGAGCGCGATTCGCATCATAATTTTCTTTTTACCTCAGTTTAACAAAACGCAATATGCGATACCCACATCGTATGGGTTACGCGACTATTTTCAAGTCTGGATAGTGCGTAAGTCACCAGAAAGACACAACTTTACATTTTGTAGCATCTGATTTACGGCATCTTGCCGCTGTTAAAAAATCAGGCACAATTTCTTGTGCCTGATTGATATTACTTGACGGGAGCGGGTTGTTCCGCGGGTCTGGCTTTTTCAAGCTTTGCCAGATCGAGTGCGATATTCACCGTCTCATCCAGATAAGGATCCGGCTCCTGGTAATCTTTCGGTAGATCATCCAGTTTCTTCAACTCCGGTTTACCTTCGCGTTTAAAACGTTCGTTCAAACGCGCCAGACGCGTCGCATCATCTTCATTATTCTCTTTCTCACGCACAGCGTAATTCAGAGAAACGATATTGCGCTTGTCCTTCATGGCGTTGAAGCGCGCGATATCCTTCATGATGTTCTGGAACTCAGGATCTTTCGCGATACGCGCATTATGTTCCTTCAGCAGCTCCGGTCCAAAGGCCGTTAAATCGCCTGATTTCACATAGGTCGCGGCATCGATGCTATCCCACGGCAGCGCGTTATCTTCGAATTTCTCACCGGTTTCCGTTTCTTCATTACCCGTCGGCATGATGATGTCTGGCGTTACGCCTTTACGTTGCGTACTGCCGCCGTTAACGCGATAGAATTTCTGGATCGTGTACTGCACAGAACCCAGCGCTGGCCATTCAGGACGTAACATCTGATCGTAAATACGGTTCAATGAACGGTATTGCTGAACGGTGCCTTTACCAAACGTCGGTTCACCCACAACCAGCGCACGACCGTAATCCTGCATTGCCGCGGCAAAGATTTCTGAAGCCGAAGCACTGAAGCGGTCAACCAGCACCACCAGCGGGCCTTTATAGAAAACCTGCCCATCAGTATCGCTGTCTTCACGAACTTTACCGTTGTTATCACGGACCTGAACAATCGGACCGGATGGAATGAACAGACCGGAGAGCGATACCGCTTCGGTCAACGCCCCACCGCCATTGCTACGCAGGTCGATGATGACACTGCTGACATTCTGTTTTTCCAGTTTCTGCAACTGCACTTTGACATCGTCTGTCAAACCCACATAGAAACCTGGAATATCCAGAACGCCGACTTTCTCTTTACCGACGGTCTTCACCGACATTTTAACCGCACGGTCTTCGAGGCGAATACGTTCACGGGTCAACGTTACAGTACGGGTCTTGGTCCCTTTACCAGCAGGTAAAATTTCCAGACGAACTTTACTGCCCTTCGGCCCTTTAATTAAGGCAACCACATCATCAAGACGCCAGCCAATCACGTCAACCATCGGCTTGCCTGTTTGACCAACACCGACAATTTTGTCACCAACGCTGATAGCTTTACTCTTCGCTGCCGGACCACCTGCCACCATCGAATTGATAACGGTGTAGTCATCATCCATTTGCAGAACTGCGCCAATACCTTCCAGCGACAAACTCATTTCAGTGTTGAACTGTTCGGTATTACGCGGGGAAAGATAGTTGGTATGCGGGTCGATTTCACGCGCAAACGCCGTCATTGCCAGCGAGAAAACATCTTCGCTGTTGGTTTGCGCCAGACGACGAATGGCAAATTTGTAGCGGCGAGTCAGGGTTTCACGAATTTCTTTATCCGTTTTTCCTGCCAGCTTCAGGCTTAACTCGTCGAATTTGACTTTACTGTCCCACAGCGCGTTCAACTCAGCCTCGTTTTTCGGCCATGGCGCTTTGCTGCGGTCAAGGTTATAAGTGTCGTTGCCGGTAAAATCCATCGGCTTTTCCAGTACCGACAAAGCGTACTGGTAACGCTCAAAACGGCGCTTTTGCGCCAGATTGTAGAGATCGTAGAAAACGTCGAGTTTTCCTGAACGCAGTTCATCACCTAACTCGGTTTTCTTTTTCGCGAACTGTTCAACATCGCTTGCCAGCAGCACGTTGTGGCTGTAATCGAGCAGATTCAGGTAGCGGTCAAAGATTTTGGCCGAAAATGCCTGATCGAGGTCGAACTGGCGATAATGAGAACGGGTGAAGCGCGACGTTACGCGCTCACTTACCGTCGCATGCTGCGTCTCTTCCTTTAATACCGGAATTTGATCAGCACGCGTGATATCTTCTACAGCGAAGGTCTGGCCTGCTATTGCAAGCAGGCCAGCTAACGCGGTAAGCCTAAAAAACATGTTCATGCCTGGCCCGGCCTCCGTTTCAGAACACCAGGTGTTCTGCGCGCACAATCAAAGACATACCCGAATTCAGCTGGACGCGGACGCCGTCTTTGGTGATTTCTAATACGGTGGCATCCATCGCGTTTTGACCCGCTTTCACCTTCAGGGCTTGTCCGACAGTCAGAGCTGAAATGTCAGAAACCGGGGTGTGCTGTTCTTCGCGAGGTGCTTTTACTGTTTTTGGCGCTTTCTCTACCGGCTTTTGCGCACGAGGTTTACGTTCAGCGCCTTCTTTGCGGCGTGGCGTGGTCGGACGTGGCTTGCGTTCGCGTCGCGGTGCGTCTTCTTTCTCACCAGCAGCTGCGGCAGCTTCGCGTTTTTTCGCTTGCTGTTCAGCACGCTGTGCCTGAACACGCGCTTTCGCTTCTTCAAGCTGCTTGCGAGCATGCTCTACATGTTGCTCGTCCAGCTCACCGCATGGGTTGCCGTCAAGATCGACACGCGTTGCGCCGGGTTTAACACCGTAAAGATAACGCCAGCTCGAAGTGTAGAGACGTAAAGCGGATCGTAATTGCGTTTTGCTCAGGTTCATTTCCCCGGCAACACGATCGACCAAATCCTGAAAAATACCGATTTTCAGCGGACGCGCTTCACCTTCCGCACTGAAACAGTGGGGAAAACGTTCGGCCAGAAACGCGATTACTTCTTTACTGCTATTCAACTTAGGTTGATTTTCCATGAAATTTCCTGATTACAACGGACGTAGCCAACAAGCGCAGGCATGAACAGGCGTCATTATAATGACGCTATCAGTAAATGCTACGTTATCCGTTGATTATCCTGCGACGCTCGCAAAGAATTTTTTGTAATCCGTCGTTGCAAGCACCTTTTCAAGCTGTGCCACAAGCTGACGTAAGCCTTGCTCGTCCTCGTCTGTAAAGCGATCGAAGACGGTACTATCGATGTCGAGAACACCAATAATCTGATTTTTCACCACCAGCGGCAGAACAATTTCAGAATTACTTGTCGCATCACAGGCAATATGCCCGTCAAACGCATGAACATCCTCGATACGCTGCACTTGATTGCGGGCAACCGCAGTACCGCACACGCCGCGCCCGACGGGTATCCGGACACAGGCAATTTTGCCCTGAAATGGTCCGAGCACCAGTGTATCGTCCTCAAGCAAATAAAAACCTGCCCAGTTAACGTCACTGAGACGCTCATATAACAACGCACTGGTGTTAGCAAGCGTTGCCAGAAAACTGGTTTCTCCTGCCATCAGCGCGTTAAAGTCGCGATTTAAATCCGCGTAAAATTCTGTTTTGTTCATTATATAATCACTTGGTTGTCTTACCTGGAACTGCCAGCCTATTAAAATAAGCATTAAATGCGTTAATGCTCAAGATCATTCCCATCATGGGTTAAGATTAATGTTAATTCTTATTACATTTGGCACGTCATGGCTCTTAACACACCACAAATTACGCCGACAAAAAAGATAACAGTGAGGGCTATCGGTGAGGAACTGCCGCGTGGTGATTACCAACGTTGCCCGCAATGTGACATGCTGTTTAGCCTGCCCGAGATAAATTCTCATCAAAGTGCCTATTGTCCGCGCTGTCAGGCAAAAATTCGTGACGGGCGCGACTGGTCGCTAACGCGCCTGGCGGCAATGGCCTTCACCATGCTGTTGCTTATGCCGTTTGCCTGGGGCGAACCGCTGTTGCATATCTGGCTGTTAGGCATTCGTATTGACGCCAACGTTATGCAAGGCATCTGGCAAATGACCAAACAGGGCGATGCGATAACGGGGTCGATGGTCTTTTTCTGCGTTATCGGTGCCCCCCTCATTCTGGTGACCTCCATAGCTTATTTATGGTTTGGTAACCGACTGGGAATGAATTTACGTCCGGTACTGCTGATGCTTGAACGACTTAAAGAGTGGGTAATGCTGGATATCTACCTGGTCGGCATTGGCGTTGCTTCTATAAAGGTACAGGATTATGCCCATATCCAGGCGGGTGTCGGCTTGTTCTCTTTTGTGGCGTTGGTGATTTTAACGACGGTGACGTTGTCACATCTTAATGTCGAAGAACTGTGGGAGCGATTTTATCCACAGCACCCCGCTACGCGTAGAGACGAGAAACTCCGTGTTTGTCTTGGGTGCCATTTTACCGGCTATCCTGATCAGCGTGGTCGCTGCCCGCGTTGCCATATCCCGCTACGCCTGCGTCGCCGTCATAGTCTGCAAAAATGCTGGGCGGCGCTGTTAGCATCAATCGTTTTGTTGTTACCTGCCAACCTGTTGCCTATTTCTGTCATTTATCTGAATGGTGGCCGGCAGGAAGATACGATTCTTTCCGGGATTATGTCGCTGGCAAGTAGCAACATTGCGGTCGCAGGAATCGTCTTTATCGCCAGTATTCTGGTGCCGTTTACTAAAGTGATCGTCATGTTCACTTTACTGTTGAGTATTCATTTTAAATGCCAGCAAGGTTTACGCACACGCATTCTGTTACTGCGGATGGTGACCTGGATTGGTCGCTGGTCGATGCTTGACCTGTTTGTCATATCTTTAACCATGTCGCTGATTAATCGCGATCAGATCCTCGCTTTTACTATGGGACCGGCTGCGTTTTATTTCGGCGCAGCGGTAATTTTGACTATTCTTGCTGTGGAATGGCTGGACAGCCGCTTACTTTGGGATGCACATGAGTCAGGAAACGCCCGCTTCGACGACTGAAGCGCAGATTAAAAATAAACGCCGTATCTCACCTTTCTGGCTGCTGCCGTTCATCGCGCTAATGATTGCTGGTTGGCTGATTTGGGACAGTTATCAGGACCGGGGTAATACCGTCACCATCGACTTTATGTCGGCGGATGGTATTGTCCCGGGCCGCACCCCTGTTCGTTATCAGGGCGTTGAAGTCGGAACTGTGCAGGATATCAGCCTGAGCGACGATCTTCGTAAGATTGAAGTCAAGGTCAGCATCAAGTCCGATATGAAAGATGCGCTGCGCGAAGAGACACAGTTCTGGCTGGTGACGCCAAAGGCCTCGCTGGCAGGTGTCTCCGGGCTGGACGCCCTCGTCGGTGGTAACTATATCGGCATGATGCCAGGTAAAGGTAAAGAGCAGGATCACTTTGTCGCACTCGATACCCAACCGAAATATCGGCTGGACAATGGCGATCTGATGATCCACCTGCAAGCCCCCGATCTCGGTTCGCTGAACAGTGGTTCATTGGTCTATTTCCGCAAGATCCCGGTGGGTAAAGTCTACGACTATGCCATCAATCCCAATAAGCAAGGCGTGGTGATTGATGTCCTGATCGAGCGGCGTTTTACCGATCTGGTGAAAAAAGGTAGCCGTTTCTGGAACGTTTCCGGCGTTGATGCCAACGTCAGTATCAGTGGCGCGAAGGTGAAACTGGAAAGTCTGGCGGCACTGGTTAACGGTGCGATTGCCTTCGATTCACCTGAAGAGTCGAAACCTGCCGAGGCGGAAGATACCTTTGGTCTGTATGAAGATCTCGCCCACAGCCAGCGTGGCGTAATAATAAAACTGGAACTGCCGAGTGGGGCCGGATTAACCGCCAACTCGACGCCGTTAATGTATCAGGGGCTGGAAGTCGGACAGCTGACTAAACTGGATTTAAATCCTGGTGGCAAAGTCACCGGAGAAATGACCGTTGATCCCAGCGTCGTTACGCTGTTACGGGAAAATACCCGCATCGAATTACGTAATCCGAAATTATCCCTTAGCGATGCCAATCTCAGTGCCCTGCTGACCGGCAAAACCTTCGAGTTGGTGCCGGGCGACGGTGAGCCACGTAAAGAGTTTATTGTTGTTCCTGGCGAAAAAGCCCTGCTCCATGAGCCAGATGTTCTGACGCTGACCCTGACCGCGCCGGAAAGTTACGGTATTGATGCTGGTCAGCCGCTCATTCTTCACGGCGTGCAGGTAGGCCAGGTTATCGATCGTAAACTCACCAGTAAAGGCGTCACCTTTACCGTCGCCATCGAGCCTCAGCATCGCGAACTGGTAAAAGGCGATAGCAAATTTGTCGTCAACAGCCGTGTCGACGTGAAGGTGGGGCTGGATGGCGTTGAGTTTCTCGGTGCCAGCGCCTCAGAATGGATTAACGGCGGGATACGTATTCTGCCAGGCGATAAAGGCGAGATGAAAGCCAGCTATCCACTGTATGCCAATCTGGAAAAAGCGCTGGAGAATAGCCTTAGCGATTTACCCACCACAACCGTAAGTTTGAGTGCAGAGACGCTGCCGGATGTGCAGGCAGGCTCGGTAGTGCTGTACCGTAAATTTGAAGTTGGTGAAGTTATTACCGTGCGCCCGCGAGCTAACGCGTTTGATATCGATCTGCATATTAAGCCGGAGTATCGCAACCTTCTGACCAGCAATAGCGTGTTCTGGGCAGAAGGCGGGGCGAAAGTTCAGCTGAATGGTAGTGGCCTGACCGTACAGGCATCCCCGCTCTCCAGAGCATTAAAGGGAGCCATTAGCTTCGATAACCTCAGCGGTGCCAGCGCCAGTCAGCGTAAAGGCGATAAGCGTATTCTGTATGCTTCCGAAACAGCGGCCCGTGCGGTTGGCGGGCAGATTACGCTTCACGCTTTCGATGCCGGAAAACTGGCGGTCGGAATGCCAATTCGCTATCTCGGTATTGATATCGGGCAAATCCAGACGCTGGATCTGATTACCGCGCGCAATGAAGTACAGGCAAAGGCGGTGCTCTATCCGGAATATGTCCAGACCTTTGCTCGCGGTGGTACGCGCTTCTCAGTGGTCACACCGCAAATTTCGGCAGCTGGCGTTGAGCATCTAGATACTATCCTCCAGCCGTATATCAACGTCGAACCAGGCCGGGGCAATCCTCGCCGCGACTTTGAATTACAAGAGGCCACCATAACTGATTCGCGTTACCTGGATGGCTTAAGCATTATTGTTGAAGCGCCGGAAGCCGGTTCGTTAGGTATCGGTACACCTGTGTTGTTCCGTGGTCTGGAAGTCGGTACGGTTACCGGAATGACGCTGGGGACATTGTCAGATCGCGTGATGATTGCGATGCGCATCAGTAAACGCTATCAACACCTGGTGCGTAACAATTCCGTCTTCTGGTTGGCATCGGGTTACAGTCTGGACTTTGGTCTGACGGGCGGCGTAGTGAAAACCGGCACCTTTAACCAGTTTATCCGTGGCGGCATCGCCTTCGCCACGCCTCCGGGTACGCCACTGGCACCGAAAGCCCAGGAAGGCAAGCACTTCCTGTTGCAGGAAAGTGAACCGAAAGAGTGGCGTGAATGGGGAACTGCGCTTCCCAAATAATGCCCACTGCTCCGGCGTGCCTGCGCCGGAGCGTTTATGCTAAACTGCGCGCCTGTTTTTTTGCCAGTGGTATATGCTCGTGGCCCAACACACCGTTTATTTCCCGGACGCCTTTCTGACGCAAATGCGCGAAGCAATGCCTTCGACGCTCTCTTTTGATGATTTTCTTGCCGCCTGTCAGCGCCCGTTGCGCCGCAGTATTCGCGTTAATACGCTGAAAATCTCCGTTGCTGATTTCCTGCAATTAACCGCCCCTTATGGCTGGACGCTTACGCCAATTCCGTGGTGTGAAGAAGGTTTCTGGATTGAACGCGACAATGAAGATGCATTGCCATTGGGTAGTACCGCCGAGCATTTAAGTGGCCTGTTTTATATTCAGGAAGCCAGTTCAATGTTGCCCGTCGCCGCCTTGTTTGCTGACGGTAATGCACCACAGCGGGTGATGGATGTCGCTGCTGCGCCAGGCTCCAAAACGACGCAAATTGCCGCGCGGATGAATAACGAAGGGGCTATCCTTGCCAATGAGTTTTCTGCCAGCCGGGTAAAAGTGTTACATGCCAATATCAGCCGCTGTGGTATCAGTAATGTTGCGCTCACACATTTTGATGGCCGCGTGTTTGGTGCGGCATTGCCAGAAATGTTCGATGCCATTTTGCTGGACGCTCCCTGCTCCGGCGAAGGCGTGGTGCGTAAAGATCCCGATGCGCTAAAAAACTGGTCACCAGAAAGCAATCAGGAAATCGCAGCTACCCAACGGGAACTGATCGACAGCGCCTTTCATTCATTACGCCCTGGCGGTACGCTGGTTTACTCGACCTGTACCTTAAACCAGGAAGAAAACGAAGCCGTTTGCCTGTGGCTGAAAGAGACTTACCCCGACGCAGTAGAGTTTTTACCGCTTGGTGATCTCTTCCCTGGTGCAAACAAGGCGCTGACCGAGGAAGGCTTTTTGCATGTTTTCCCACAAATTTACGACTGCGAAGGCTTCTTCGTTGCTCGTCTGCGTAAAACTCAGGCGATTCCCGCCTTACCCGCTCCAAAATACAAAGTGGGCAATTTCCCGTTCAGCCCGGTGAAAGATCGCGAAGCTGGACAAATTCGTCAGGCGGCTGCAGGTGTTGGCTTAAACTGGGATGAAAACCTGCGACTCTGGCAGCGCGACAAAGAAGTGTGGTTGTTTCCGGTAGACATTGAAGCCCTGATCGGTAAAGTCCGATTTTCTCGCCTGGGGATTAAACTTGCCGAAACGCACAACAAAGGTTATCGCTGGCAGCATGAAGCGGTTATTGCCCTTGCCTCCCCCGACAATGTGAACGCTTTTGAACTGACACCGCAGGAAGCGGAAGAGTGGTATCGCGGGCGCGATGTTTACCCGCAAGCCGCGCCAGTAGCGGATGATGTATTGGTTACTTTCCAGCATCAGCCGATTGGTTTAGCCAAACGAATTGGTTCGCGACTGAAAAACAGCTACCCGCGTGAACTGGTGCGAGACGGGAAACTTTTTACCGGTAACGCCTGACAGCGCACAAAAAAAGCGCACTTTTTGACTGGCACATTCGGCTGCCTCAACTAGGCTGAAAAATGGTGCGATCGGACTGGTCGTACCACAATCGGCAGCTAAATGGAGAGCACGAAGATGAAAACCAGTGTGCGCATAGGCGCTTTTGAAATCGACGACGGCGAATTACACGGCGAATCGCCGGGTGATCGAACGTTAACCATTCCTTGTAAATCAGACCCCGATTTATGTATGCAACTGGATGCCTGGGATGCTGAAACCAGTATTCCCGCCCTGCTAAATGGCGAACACTCTGTCCTTTACCGTACCCGTTACGATCAACAATCTGATGCCTGGATTATGCGTCTTGCCTGATCCAAAAAGAACCCGTCGGCATGGCGGGTTATTTGTCCTGGTTATTTCCCCGTTGTAAAATCTCTCCTAAACTTAACGGTACGGCACCACACTTCGGGGATGAAATGTTCGCGCTGGTACTTTTTGTTTGCTACCTGGATGGCGGTTGTGAAGATATTGTTGTGGATGTCTACAACACGGAACAGCAGTGTCTTTATTCTATGAGCGATCAACGGATCCGCCATGGCGGTTGTTTTCCGATTGAGGATTTTATAGATGGTTTCTGGCGACCTGCACAGGAGTACGGTGATTTTTAATTATTGCAATTGCACAAGGGTCAGTTCGCCCCCAAAGACAGCACCGGTATCAATATAATGCAGGTTGCCAATATCCACGCGATGACGCAACGGTGTATGACCAAACCAGAAATGATCAGCACCTGTAATTCCCTTCCCTTTTTGGCCTTCACGTAATCGTGAGCGGCTCCACAAGACCTGATGCAAATCGACGTCCTTTTGCCATTCATAAACATCATCCGGATAATCGGCATGGGCAATAACATGTTTGCCGGTGCGACTGTGTACTTCAAGAATAAAGGGCAAATGCTGACATTTTTCCAGCGCCGTTTTCGCTTGTTTCTGTTGATTATCTGCCAGCGCAATAAACCAGTCGCCGCCATTCATCAACCACAAAGACATCTGCTGGGATGCCAGCGCATCCATCGCCATCTGTTCATGATTGCCTCTTACCGCACGAACCCAATGTTGTTCCAGTAACTGCAGGCAACGTAAACTTTGCGGCCCACGATCGATAACGTCTCCCACTGAGATAAGTAAATCTCGCCACGGATCAAAACCACAATGCCATAATTTGCGGCGCAACTGCTCAAGACAACCGTGTATATCGCCTGAAAGCCAGATATGTCGCCATTGATGACCCGCAATTCTCTGATAAACGGGCGCAGGCTGTTTCATCAATATTTTCCTCCCGCGCTAAAGATCACATAATCTTAACAAAAATGTTAAAAAACGCTGGACTCAGACAGTAGAGTGTGTGTTATGGTTGACTATAAAGTCAGCGAAGGGAATGCTTCTGGCTTTTAACAGATAAAAAGAGACCGAACACGATTCCTGTATTCGGTCCAGGGAAATGGCTCTTGGGAGAGAGCCGTGCGCTAAAAGTTGGCATTAATGCAGGCTTAGTTGCCTTGCCCTTTAAGAATAGATGACGACGCCAGGTTTTCCAGTTTGCGTGCAAAATGGTCAATAAAAAGCGCGGTGGTCATCAGCTTAAATGTTAAAAACCGCCTGTTCTGGTGAAAGAACTGAGGCGGTTTTTTATTGGAAATCAAAAGGCTATTTTAGGTAATTAACAGAGTTTTTCAGCTCGCTCTATAAACGGTGCCAGACTCATTTTTTCACCTGGATTGTTAGGATCATCAATCTGAATCACCGAAATGGGCTGGGCTTTAGTCTTCCCGCTGGCGACTTCTTTTTGTGCAATATCGTTTAACGGATACTGCACGAGAGTACTTGGGTTAATGACATACAAAGCATTACCCGGTCGGCAAGTCAACATCACCTCTTCGCGGTTAAATGCCCATTTGTCTTTACCCACTTCAAAACGACTGACGGTAATCACCTGCGGTGCCGCCAGCACCGCTGCAGAACTGGTGAGTAACAGAAACGCCAGAATACTTTTTTTCATCATTTTCGTAATCCATCAAAAAGGTTCGAGAGTCGCAAGCAGGCTGATGATCACCAGCACTACCGCACCTATCGCCCATTCGAGTTTAGTCATCCACACAAACCAGGGAGCCGCACGATCTTCATCCTGCCTCATGCGCGGTACAAGAACATAACGATTAGCCAGCGCAATGACCACCATAATCATCACCAGGATGGCTTTGAGCAATAAGAGTTGGCCCCAGTAAGTCGTAAGCGTGGGGGGAAATCCGGTAATCAACAATGCATTAAGCACGCCGCTTGCCAGTACGCCGATCACCGCAAAATGCCCGCACCAGGAAAAACGCATCAGCGCCTGAATAGCCTGGTGTCGCCAACGGCCTTTGATGAGTTGCATACACCAGAGCACCGGCAGTAATCCCCCAAACCACGCCGCCGCACAGATCAGGTGAATCGCGTGATTAGTCTGATGGATTTTCGCCGTTACCCCTTCATTCAGCGTCGCATGCCCGACTCCCGCCAGCAGAATAAATTGCGCGGTAGTGAGCATAAACAGCAAACGTGGCATATTCCGCGGTTGCATAAGGGCGACGATCAACGTTACGAGGGCGAGAACAATTTGCCATAACCAGACGCCACCAAACTGCGTTTGCAAAACAGCCTGCCAAATGTTTGGCGAAAATACATCTGTCCATCCCGTTCCCATCAACCCGCCCTGAACGGCGAGCATTGCAGTGGCACTGATCAAACTCCAGACGGCAGCGTGCTGTTGTAAACGCAGAAAACGCTTCGTCAGCAAGCGACGAATCGTTAAGGGGGCCAGCCAGGCACCGTACATTGCGAAGCCAAAAACCAGCATCAGCGAGGTGAAATGGATAAATCGCAGCGCGATCCAGGTAAACGCCAGCATGATTTATTTCACGCTAAAGGTGTAGTGTCCTTTCGTTTTATGCCCGTCCACCGAAACAACATGCCAGTCAACGGTGTAGGTTCCGGGTTTCAGCGAATCGGCCAGTGGAACAATCAGTTGCTTTTGGTCCTGCTCATTCCGCTTCGCCGGTAATGTTTTAATATTTTCGTTTTTTGGCCCCGTGATTTTTGCACCACTGAATCCTGTTTCAACGCCTTCCGAGAAGTTTAAAGTGATTGCCTGCGGGGCAGCTGTCACTTGCGCATTTGCCGCAGGATACTGATGCGTTAAATGCGCATGTGCCCAGACGGAAGGTGTCACCAACGAAGTGGTCAGGATTGCCAGCGCGTAGCGAAGGGAGCGTGCAGTTGAAGCCATATTATCTATTCCTTTTTGTAATAACTTTTTTACAGAGCATAACCTTGTCTAATGTCTGAGTCGAGGATCATCAATTCCGGCTTGCCATCCAGGCTCACTCTTAGTAACTTTTGCCCGCGAATGATGAGGAGATTAAGAATGCTGAAGAATCTGGCTAAACTGGATCAAACAGAAATGGATAAAGTGAATGTCGATTTGGCGGCGGCCGGGGTGGCATTTAAAGAACGCTACAATATGCCGGTGATCGCTGAAGCGGTTGAACGTGAACAGCCTGAACATTTGCGCAGCTGGTTTCGCGAGCGGCTTATCGCCCACCGTTTGGCTTCGGTCAATCTGTCACGTTTACCTTACGAGCCCAAACTTAAATAAAACTTATACAGAGTTACACTTTCTTACATAACGCCTGCTAAATTATGAGTATTTTCTAAACCGCACCCATAATTTGCAGTCATTTTGAAAAGGAAGTCATTATGTCGTTCTGGAAAGTTGCAGCAGCGCAATATGAGCCTCGTAAAACCTCACTCACCGAACAGGTAGCTCATCATCTGGAGTTTGTGAGGGCCGCCGCCAGGCAACAATGTCAGCTGTTAGTTTTTCCATCGCTTTCTTTACTGGGATGTGATTATTCGCGACGTGCCCTTCCTGCCCCACCCGATCTCTCGCTGTTAGACCCGCTTTGTTATGCTGCAACGACCTGGCGAATGACCATCATTGCCGGCCTTCCCGTTGAATATAACGATCGCTTTATTCGTGGAATTGCGGTGTTCGCACCGTGGCGAAAAACACCAGGGATCTACCATCAGAGTCATGGTGCATGTCTGGGCCGTCGTTCCAGAACCATCACGGTGGTCGATGAACAACCGGAAGGTATGGATATGGACCCGACCTGTTCACTGTTTACGACAGGGCAATGTCTGGGGGAACCCGACCTACTGGCGTCGGCCCGTCGCTTACAATTTTTTTCACATCAGTACTCGATTGCTGTGCTGATGGCAAATGCCCGTGGTAACAGTGCACTATGGGATGAACATGGTCGTCTCATCGTTCGCGCCGATCGTGGTTCATTATTGTTAGTCGGTCAGCGTTCATCACAGGGTTGGCAAGGCGATATCATTCCATTACGCTAGGCTTTTTCGGCCTGGAGCATGCCATGTTGCGCATTATCGATACAGAAACCTGCGGTTTGCAGGGAGGGATCGTTGAGATTGCCTCTGTTGATGTCATTGACGGAAAAATCGTCAACCCCATGAGCCACCTGGTGCGCCCCGATCGTCCTATTAGTCCACAAGCGATGGCGATTCATCGCATCACCGAAGCCATGGTCGCCGATAAACCGTGGATTGAAGATGTGATCCCACACTATTACGGTAGTGAATGGTATGTCGCGCACAACGCCAGCTTTGACCGCCGCGTACTGCCTGAGATGCCCGGTGAGTGGATTTGCACTATGAAACTGGCCCGTCGTTTGTGGCCAGGGATCAAGTACAGCAATATGGCGTTATATAAAACACGGAAGCTCAATGTACAGACGCCGCCGGGCCTGCATCATCACCGCGCGTTGTATGACTGTTATATCACCGCCGCGTTGCTTATCGATATTATGAACACCTCCGGCTGGACGGCAGAACAGATGGCCGATATCACCGGACGTCCGTCGTTGATGACGACCTTCACCTTTGGCAAATACCGTGGCAAAGCGGTTTCCGACGTTGCCGAACGCGATCCGGGCTATCTGCGCTGGTTGTTTAATAACCTGGACAGCATGAGCCCGGAGCTGCGTTTAACACTGAAACATTATCTGGAAAATACCTAATCCGCAGGCGTAGCGGGTAATGTTCCCTGCGCCAGCGCGACCAGAAAAGCATATTCCATCGCTACGCCTTCGTACGATTTAAAGCGGCCAGATTTACCGCCATGGCCTGAGTCCATGTCGGTACAGAGCAATAAAAGATGGTTATCGGTTTTCAGCTCGCGCAATTTAGCGACCCATTTTGCCGGTTCCCAATATTGCACCTGAGAATCGTGTAAACCGGTCGTTACCAGTAAATGTGGATAAGCCTGTGCGGTGACGTTGTCATACGGGCTGTAGCTTTTCATATACTCGTAATATTGCGGATCCTGCGGATTCCCCCACTCTTCAAACTCACCAGTGGTAAGAGGAATTGATTCATCAAGCATCGTTGTTACAACATCAACAAACGGTACCTGGGCGATAACGCCGTGGAATAATTCCGGGCGTTGATTAATTGCAACGCCCATCAACATGCCCCCCGCACTCCCGCCCATCGCATAACAAAGCGAAGGAGAGCCATAGCCCAGTTTTAACAATGCATCGCAGGCATCAAGATAATCATTAAACGTATTTTTCTTCTTCAGAAATTTACCGTCTTCGTACCATTGTTGCCCCAGCTCACCGCCGCCGCGAACATGGACAATGGCGTAGACAAATCCACGATCTAATAAACTCAAGCGGCTAAAACTGAAATCGGCATCAATACTTGCGCCGTAAGAACCGTAGCCATACACCAGCAGCGGGTTGTGCCCTTTGCGAAAATGTTTGCGATGGTAGACCAACGAAACCGGAACTTCGACGCCATCACGGGCGACTATCCACAGGTGTTCACTGCGGTAATTCGCCGCATCAAAACCAGGAACTTCCGTTTGTTTTAATACACGACGCTCACCGGTATCCATATCCAGTTCAAACAAAGTGTCTGGTGTGGTCATGGAAGAATAACCATAACGCAATCGCGCGGTTTCAGGTTCTGGATTGTAGGCAATCCAGGTCACATAGGCCGGATCATCAAAGGCAATGCCAATGACTTCCCGGGTCTTGCGGTTAATTTGGCGCAAACTGGTTAACCCGCGCTGACGCTCTTCAACCACCAGCCAGTCGGTAAACAGCGTAAACCCTTCCAGCATGATGTTTTCGCGTGGCGGAATTAACTCTTCCCACTGTTGCTCATCACGCATACGGGTACGGTATAAGCCAAAGTTTTTGCCGTGGCGGTTGGAACGCAGATAAAAACGATGCTGGTAGTGATCAAGGCTGTATTCGTGATCTTTGCGGCGCGGCAGAAAAACAAACGGCTCGGCATCGGCCATTTCCGCGTCCAGCAGGCGAACTTCACTGGTGGTGGCGCTGGCCAGATGAATGACTACATAGTGCTTCGAGGTCGTTTTATGCAGGCTGACGTAATAGGTTTCGTCTTTTTCTTCGTAGATCAGTTTATCCTGCGATGCTGGCGTACCGATGGCGTGACGCCAGACCTGATAAGGAAGCAGCGTCACCGGATGCTTGCGAACATAGTAGAAAGTCCAGGAATCATTTGCCCAGACAAAGCTGGGTTCAACGTTATCCAGCAGTTCCGGATACCAGTTACCTGTTTCCAGATTACGAAAACGAATGCCGTACTGGCGTCGGGAAAGAAAATCTTCTGCCAGTGCCATAATGGTGTTATCGGGCGTAATCGCCATTCCGCCCATCGAATAAAACTCACTGTGCGCCGCGCGCTTATTGGCATCGAGCAATGTTTCCCACTCATCCCACTCTTCACTGAATGCCGATTGACGCTGGTAGATAGCATATTCACAGCCTGGTTCATAAATATGCCGATAGCGGTAGCCATTTTTTATGTAGGGCGCAGAAACTTCTCTTTGCGGAATGCGGTCGATGATTTCCTTTAAGATGCGATCCTGCAAGGCTTGTTGCGAGGCCATCACCCGATGACCGTAACTATTTTCTTGCTGCAGGTAGTCCAGGACTTCCGGCTGAGAACGCGTATCGTCCCGCAGCCAGTAGTAATTATCGATGCGCGTATCGCCATGAAGCGTCATGGCGTGGGGAATGCGGGCGGCTTTTGGTAGCATGTTCTTGTTCTTTCTGGTTGAAACATCTTATAAGGGTGGCAAAACTCACCGGGGATGCAAGCGAAACAGGGTAGTCATTGCTTAGCGAAAAACGCCGTAAACCCTCGCCCAATGCGGGCGGGGATATAAGGCGAAAAGCCCGCAGGGCTTTAAAGATCAATCAGGTGTTGACTGACTCTGAACGTAGGCTCTGAGCGTTTCAATCGTTGCCCCTCCGGTGCTACAGACAAAGTACGATCTCGACCACAAAAGCCCCGTTTTACTCTGCATACGTAAATGCGCGTTCTGCTGGCGTAGCAAACGTGATGATACCGATTTTAAATTATTGACCATCACACTGACCGCCAGTTTTGGCGGGTAGGCAACCAGCAGGTGTACATGGTCTGGCTCCCCGTCCATCTCAATAATTTCGCATTCAAGCTTTGCCGCAGCGGAGCCAAAAGCCTCACGCAACTGAGCGATCATCTGACTGTCGAATAGTTTGCGTCGATACTTTGTCGTAAAAATAAGGTGCACAACCAGCTTACTGACACTGTGTCGTTTGCGGAGAAATCCCGCCAGTAAATCATCATGATTACTCAATTGATATATTCACCTAAAGTGTTAAAATAAAAGCATTATATCAATGAGCGCTGATTATGTTAAGAGCAACAAAAGTACGCCTCTACCCGACACCAGAACAGGCTGAATTCATCAACGCCCAGTTCGGTGCAGTGCGTTTTGCGTACAACAAAGCTCTGCATATCAAGAAACATTCTTACCAGCGGCACCGCGTAAATTTAAACCCGCGTAAAGACCTCAAACCACTGCTTGCAGTGGCGAAGAAATCCCGCCGGTATGGATGGCTTAAAGAATATGATTCTATTGCGTTGCAGCAGGCGGTAATTAACCTCGACGTGGCTTTTTCTAACTTTTTCAATCCGAAACTGAAAGCAGGTAAACCTACCTTTAAAAGTAAACACGGCAGACAATCGAGCTACCATTGTGTTGGCATAAAAGTCCTTGATGCTGCGATAAAAATACCGAAAATCTTGCCGATTGAAGCGCGTTTACATCGTGAAATTACGGGAATGCTGAAAAGTATCACGTTGAGCCGCAGCGCAACCGGGAAATACTACGCGTCGTTACTCTGTGACGACGGGATGGAAGCGCCGGCAAAGCCCGCACTGATATCAAATGTGACAGGGCTGGATATGGGGCTGGCGCATTTTGTCATCAAATCGGACGGCAATAAAATTGCCAGTCCCCGCCACCTAATCAATGCAAGTCGCAACCTGCGCCGGAAGCAGAAAGCACTGTCCCGTAAGAAAAAAGGGAGCGCAAACAGGCGCAAAGTCAGAATACAACTTGCAGCCGTTCACGAACGGGTAGCCAGTGCCCGTGCCGATTTCCAGCACAAGTTATCTCGCGCAATTGTTGACGAAAACCAAGCGGTAATTGTCGAGACATTGAAAACGGCAAATATGATGAAAAATCACCATCTGGCTCGTGCGATAGGCGATGCTGGATGGTCTGGATTCATCACAAAACTGGAATACAAAGCAGCAGAGAAAGGTGTGCATCTGGTGAAACTGGATCAATGGTTCGCCAGTTCGAAGACCTGCCACTGCTGCGGTCACAAAATGTCGGAGATGCCATTACATAAGCGCATCTGGCAGTGTCCAGAGTGTGGAGTTGAACATGACCGCGATATCAACGCGGCGCTCAACATCAAACGCAAGGGCATACTGGAATTACAAGCGGCGGGACTCGTCGTTTCTGCCCATGGAGGCCAGCGTAAATCCGTCACACAGACGGTTGCGGCTTAAGAAGTGGGAAGCCTCGCCCGACAGGGCGGGGAGCAGTCACATGATGACAGGTAATGGCGCGGATATCGAATGTTATGCAGACAGAGAAAATCAGCCTGCTCAAATGGCTGTGCGGTTCTGGATAGCCCGAAATAGTCAACTTCAGGCTATCCAGAGAGCGGAATTATTCCGCCAAAGTACGTTTTTGCTGTTCGAGATCGCGTTCAATGCCGTCACGAACATCCTGGGGGATTTTCAGCGCGTCACCCAGTGCATTCAGGTAACTGCGTTCCATAAAATGGTCAATATCAATAGCCGCGCAGCTCAGGAAATAGATTTCCAGCGCCTCTTCTTCATTGCGGACCCCGGTAGCCAGGCGTTGTGGATCCAGCGGTTGTTCGATTGCCTGCTCAATGAGTACACGCCCCTGTTCTTCCACGCCGGCTTCACGCAATTGCAGGTCGATTGCCGCACGTTCTTTGGCATCAATATGACCATCACTTTTAGCGGCAAAGACCAGCGCAAGGATCAAACGTTCCGTACGCTCATCCAGCGGCGTACTTTGCGCGCCAAACTGCGGTTCGTCCTGATGCGCCGCGCGAATTTTATCTTTGTATTTATTCCACAGCACCGTACCCGCGACCGCTCCGCCGCCAACCAGTAACGCGTTGGTGCCATATTTCGTAAGAAGTTTACGTGCTGATTTATTTGCGACCAGCAGCCCAGCCAGTCCGCCTAATGCGCCTGGCACTAAAAGTTTGCCCAATCCCTGATCCGCAGACGAGGAGGCAGAAGAACTGCTTTGCCCAAGCAAGGATTGCAGTTGATTTAACCAATTAGCCATATTTGCTCCTCAATAACCATTTTTAGTGCCTGTAGCATAGCGGATGAGGATGTCAGAAAATGTATATCGAGACAAAAGATGCGCAAATAAGCGGGTCGGTAGGCCGTTATTCAAAGAAATTCGCGCCAGGTAAGGTGTTCACTGTATATCAGGTGATAAGGGTATTTTAGGTGAAAGTAGTTTGACGTTTTGAGTAGCACTGTTTGATGCTGATTGCCCGATGCGACGCTGTTGCGTCTTCTCAGGCCTACGATTGTGGTGCGTTGTGGGGCGGACAAGGCATTCGCGCCGCATCCGCCAACGGTCAATCGAATTATCAGAAGCCATTAACGCCGCTGATATTCCGCCATTCCCGCTTTGCAGTCCACGCTGACCTGGTAATGAATATCGGCACTTTTACCACGTACGGTTAGCGGTACTGACCATTTATCATCTTTACCCTGAATGTCCTGCAAACTGACCCATGCCACAGGATCGGCCTGACCGACAATTTTTTGATCATCTGCCCAGCGCGCCACGCGATTTTGTTGATAATCACGTTTTACGCTCGCGGCAATTCCGGCAGCATCCAGACCTTCACACTTTGGGAAAGTGACCGACTTGCTGGTTTCATTATTGGCAGCGAAAACTGATGCGCAAGCAGAAACCAACAACAGCCCTAAAAACGCCCCTCTTTTTTTCATGTTTTTCTCCATAGCACAATGATTCAGGAGAAAGCATGGTACAAATTGTCAGGAGCGCAAGTTGCTTCAGGCCGCGTGTGAGGCATCTTCCTCTTCGGATTCAGCACCGACGACCTGTGGGGACGGTAATTTGCCGGTTTTCAGAATGGTGCTAAGCACATCTTTTTGTTCTGCCAGCCATAGCGAAAGGGCTTCACGTTGCTCGTCTTCCATTTGCACTGGAGAATTTGTCAGCCAGGTGTCAAGCAGATCCGCCGTATCAAGCATTTTGTCATAAGCATCGGCTTCCTTTTTGCTGGTAAACGACATTTTCTCTTCGCCCTCACGAATGACTACGTATTTAACTTCAACCGCCATTTGCAGCCTCTCATAATAACTGTGATTTTATACAGTATATTTCTTTTCGGTTGGGAAATCAACATCAGCAATAAAGACACGCGCAAACGTTTTCGTTTATACTGCGCGCGGAATTAATCAGGGGATATTCGTTATGACGTTATTAGGCACTGCGCTGCGTCCGGCAGCAACTCGCGTGATGTTATTAGGCTCCGGTGAACTGGGTAAAGAAGTGGCAATCGAGTGTCAGCGTCTCGGCGTAGAAGTGATTGCCGTTGATCGCTATGCCGACGCACCAGCCATGCATGTCGCGCATCGCTCCCATGTCATTAATATGCTTGATGGTGATGCATTACGCCGTGTGGTTGAACTGGAAAAACCACATTATATCGTGCCGGAGATCGAAGCTATTGCCACCGATATGCTGATCCAACTTGAAGAGGAAGGACTGAATGTTGTCCCCTGCGCGCGCGCAACGAAATTAACGATGAATCGCGAGGGTATCCGTCGCCTGGCGGCAGAAGAGCTGCAGCTGCCCACTTCCACTTATCGTTTTGCCGATAACGAAAACCTTTTCCGCGAGGCGGTTGCTGAAATCGGCTATCCCTGCATTGTTAAACCGGTGATGAGTTCCTCCGGCAAGGGGCAGACGTTTATTCGTTCTGCAGAGCAACTTGCTCATGCATGGGAGTACGCTCAGCAAGGCGGTCGCGCCGGAGCGGGCCGCGTAATTGTTGAAGGCGTCGTTAAGTTTGACTTCGAAATTACCCTGCTAACCGTCAGCGCGGTGGATGGCGTCCATTTCTGTGCACCAGTAGGTCATCGCCAGGAAGATGGCGACTACCGTGAATCCTGGCAACCACAGCAAATGAGCCAGCTTGCCCTTGAACGTGCGCAAGAGATTGCCCGTAAAGTGGTGCTGGCACTGGGCGGTTATGGTCTGTTTGGTGTCGAGCTGTTTGTCTGTGGTGATGAGGTGATTTTCAGTGAGGTCTCCCCTCGTCCACATGATACCGGGATGGTGACGTTAATTTCTCAGGATCTCTCAGAGTTTGCCCTGCATGTACGTGCCTTCCTCGGACTTCCGGTTGGCGGGATCCGTCAGTATGGTCCTGCAGCTTCTGCCGTTATCCTGCCACAACTGACCAGTCAGAATGTCACGTTTGATAATGTGCAGAATGCCGTAGGCGCAGGCCTACAGATTCGTTTATTTGGTAAGCCGGAAATTGATGGCAGCCGTCGTCTGGGGGTGGCACTGGCTACTGCAGAGAGTGTTGATGAAGCGATTGAGCGCGCAAAGCACGCCGCAGCACAGATAAAAGTACAAGCTTAACCCCGGCGAAAAACGCTACAAAAATGCCCGATCCTCGATCGGGCATTTTGACTTTTACAGCTTAGCGCCTTCTACAGCTTCACGCGCCAGCTTAGTAATGCGGTCGTAATCGCCCGCTTCCAGCGCATCTGCCGGAACCAGCCAGGAACCACCGATGCACAGCACGCTTTTCAGCGCCAGGTAGTCACGGTAGTTAGCCGGAGAAATACCACCCGTCGGGCAGAAACGGACCTGGGAGAACGGACCCGCGATCGCCTGCAGGGCTTTCACACCGCCGTTAGCTTCAGCCGGGAAGAATTTGAACTCTTTCAAACCGTAGTCCATACCCAGCATCAGTTCGGAAACAGTGCTGATCCCCGGAATCAGAGGAATAGTCCCTTCGGTAGCAGCCTTCAGCAGCGGCTCGGTCAGCCCCGGGCTAATTGCGAACTGTGCACCCGCTTCGGTGACTTCTGCCAGCTGCTGTGGATTCAGCACCGTACCGGCACCCACAATCGCTTCAGGCACTTCTTTGGCGATAGCACGGATAGCGTCAACTGCACACTCGGTACGCAGAGTCACTTCCAGAACGCGCACCCCACCAGCAACCAACGCTTTTGCCATCGGCACCGCGTGTTCCAGTTTTTTTACCACGATAACCGGTACAACCGGGCCGGTGGTCAGGATTGATTCTGCACTTGTTTTCCAGTTTTTCATCAGAGTTTTCTCTCGCCTGATTACAAATTTGTCGTCTTAAAAAGTGATACAGGTTGCGCCCTGTTCGGCACCGGACAGTTTTTCACGCAAGGCGCTGAATAATTCACGTCCTGTTCCCACGCGTGACGCGCTCAGGTCAGGAATGTGTGGTTCGCGAGCAGCCAGTTCCGCTTCGTCTACCAGCAGCGTCAGTTCGCCTGTCTGTCCATTCACACGAATGATGTCCCCGTCGCGCACTTTTGCCAGCAGCCCGCCATCGTAGGCTTCTGGTGTTACGTGGATAGCTGACGGCACTTTACCTGAAGCGCCGGAGAGTCGTCCATCAGTAACTAACGCAATTTTGAAACACCGGTCCAATAATACACCAAGTGGCGGCATGAGTTTATGTAATTCTGGCATTCCGTTCGCTTTTGGCCCCTGATGACGGACAACAACGACACAATCGCGGTCCAGCAAACCCGCTTCAAAGGCCGGCATAACGTCATGCTGGCTTTCAAAAACAACCGCAGGCGCTTCAATCACCTGGTTCTCAACCGGCACGGCAGAGGTTTTCATAACCGCACGGCCCAGGTTACCGCTTAACACTTTTGTCCCACCATGATGAGAGAAAGGTTGTTCGAAGGAAGCGATCACATTGCTGTCGAGTGATTTTTCCGCCCCTTCCCGCCAGTCCAGTTCACCATTATTCAGCCATGGTTCAAGGGTATAACGAGACAGACCAAAGCCTGCCACCGTATTGACATCTTCATGCAGCAGGCCTGCTTTGAGCAGTTCACGCACCAGAACCGGTACGCCACCTGCCGCCTGGAAGTGGTTAATATCGGCCGGACCGTTCGGGTAGAGACGTGCCATCAGCGGTACAACATCAGAAAGGTCAGAGAAGTCATCCCAGTTAATCTGAATACCGGCCGCGCGCGCCATCGCCACCAGGTGCATGGTGTGGTTAGTGGAACCACCGGTCGCCAGCAGTGCAACGATACCGTTCACCACCACTTTCTCATCTATCATCTTACCGATCGGCATCCATTCATTACCATTACCGGTCATGCGTGTAACCTGACGCGCAGCGGCAGCGGTCAAAGCATCGCGCAGCGGAGAATCCGGATGAACAAAAGAAGAGCCTGGCAACTGCATCCCCATAAACTCCACCACCATCTGGTTGGTGTTGGCAGTACCGTAGAAAGTACATGTTCCCGGCGCATGGTAAGACGCGGCTTCTGACTCCAGTAAGGCCATGCGGTCCACTTTACCTTCGGCATAAAGCTGGCGAATACGCACTTTTTCTTTATTTGGCAAACCGCTTGCCATCGGTCCAGACGGCACAAACACCGCAGGCAAATGACCAAACGACAGGGCTGCCATCGTCAGACCCGGGACAATCTTGTCGCACACCCCGAGGAACAGAGCACCATCAAACATGTTATGGGACAGCCCGACCGCCGCAGACATCGCTATCACTTCGCGGCTTAGCAGCGACAATTCCATTCCATCCTGCCCCTGGGTGACACCATCACACATCGCCGGAACACCGCCCGCAACCTGACCAACCGCATTCGCTTCATGCAGGGCTTTACGAATGATTTCTGGATAGTGTTCATAAGGCTGGTGAGCGGAGAGCATGTCGTTATAGGAGGTGATGATGGCGATATTGTTACGCAACATGCTTTTCAAAGAGGCTTTGTCTTCTGGCTGGCAGGCAGCGAAACCGTGTGCCAGGTTACCGCATGCCAACTGCGAACGATGAACGGTCGACGTTTTCGCTTGTTCTATCCGGGCGAGGTAAGCAGAGCGAGTCTCGCGCGAACGTTCAATGATTCGATTTGTTACGCGTAACAATTGTGGATTCATAAAGGCTCCTGAAATTGAGTTGTCAGAGCAGGATGATTCACAACGCGCTTCATTCAGAGGATTTATGACTGAAACGCCTGTAACCGGAGCTCATAGGGCAAAAACGTTTCAGTCAGTGTAATAAAAAAAGCCTCGTGGGTGAATCCGCACGAGGCCTGAAAGTGTAAAAATTGTTCTACAATCTGTGCAAGATCATGTTACCGGTAAAATAACCATAAAGGATAAGCGCAGATATTACTCAAACTCATTCCAGGAACGACCATCACGGGTAATCATTGCCACCGAGGCAACGGGTCCCCAGGTTCCGGCCTGATACGGTTTCGGCGCATCATTGTCCATCGCCCACGCCTCAGTAATGGAGTCTACCCATTTCCAGGCTTCTTCCACTTCATCACGACGAACAAACAGTGCCTGAATACCACGCATGGTTTCCAGCAGCAGACGTTCATAGGCATCCGCCAGATGCGTCTGATTAAAGGTTTCTGAATAGCTCAGGTCCAGCTTGGTGATTTGCAGGTTATGTTTGTGGTCCAGGCCAGGAACTTTATTCAGTACCTGGATATCCACGCCTTCATCAGGTTGCAGACGGATAGTCAGTTTATTTTGCGGTAGATCCTGCCACGACTCTTTAAACAGATTCAGTTCAGGTGTTTTGAAATAGACCACGACTTCAGAGCATTTGGTCGGCAGACGTTTACCAGTACGCAGGTAGAATGGCACACCGGCCCAGCGCCAGTTATCAATGTCGACGCGGATCGCCACGAAGGTTTCTGTATTGCTGCTCTTGTTCGCGCCCTCTTCTTCCAGATATCCCGGCACTTTTTTGCCCTGGGCGAAGCCCGCAGTATATTGCCCGCGTACGGTTTTTTCGCGCACGTTGGAGCGGTCAATGCGGCGCAGAGACTTCAGTACTTTCACTTTTTCATCGCGGATGCTGTCTGCACTCAGGTCAGACGGCGGAGACATCGCAATCATGCAAAGAATTTGCAGCAGGTGGTTCTGGATCATGTCGCGCATCTGACCGGCTTTATCAAAATAGCCCCAGCGCCCTTCGATCCCCACTTCTTCTGCCACGGTAATCTCAACATGATCAATGGTGCGATTGTCCCAGTTATTCACAAACAGGGAGTTAGCAAAACGCAGCGCCAACAGGTTCAGCACCGTTTCTTTACCAAGATAGTGGTCGATACGGTAAACCTGGCACTCCTCGAAGTATTCGCCAACCTGATCATTGATTTCCTGCGAGGTCGCCAGCGACGTCCCCAGCGGTTTCTCCATGACTACGCGTGCCGGTTTAGCATTCAGTTTTGCCTCGCCAAGCCCTTTGCAAATTGCGCCAAAAGTGCTGGGCGGCATGGCAAAGTAGTTAATGGTGATACGATTTTTTTGATCCAGCATCGCGCCGAGACGGCTGAATGCAGCAGTGTCATTGACATCGAGATTACAAAAATCCAGACGTGCACTCAGGGTGTCCCATAAACCTTCATCAATGGTTTCTTTCATGAAAGTTTCGAGCGCCTCGCGGACAACTTTGGTATAAGCCGCTTTATCCCAGTCAGCACGCCCTACGCCGATAATCCGGGTGTCCGGGTTGAGCTGACCGGCTTTTTCCAGTTGATACAGGGAAGGCAGCAATTTACGACGCGCAAGGTCGCCTTTCGCGCCGAAAATGACCAGGTCACAGGCCTGGGCTGTTTGCGTTACCGCCATGTCATTCTCCTTAAGTTAACTATCCCGGTACTTAAGCCAGGGTATACTTGTAATTTTCTTACGGTGCACTGTACTGCTTTTACGAGCTTGCGAAAACTGTAAACGCTTATCCACCCGTGCGATTACGGTAAAAGCGCGCAAAGTGCGGCATAACTGATAAAAAAATCATCGTTTTCCATTGGGTAAAAATCTGACACTGATCATGTTATGAAAAAAAATAACAACTTTTTTATCTGCTTTTGTCATTAACACAGCACACAGGCGTAATATCTGACAAAACTGCATTTCGATTTCTTTCAGTGCGGAAATCGTCATTACCCGTGAGTCTCTTTACATCATGAATATGCTGGAAAAAATCCAGTCTCAGCTGGAACATTTGAGCAAATCAGAGCGCAAAGTTGCCGAGGTCATTCTGGCTTCGCCCGATAACGCGATCCATTCGAGTATTGCTGCTCTGGCGCTGGAAGCCAATGTTAGCGAACCGACGGTGAATCGTTTCTGTCGCAGCATGGACACACGCGGTTTTCCTGATTTTAAACTTCATCTGGCACAAAGTCTGGCGAATGGCACTCCCTATGTTAATCGCAACGTCAATGAAGATGACAGCGTTGAATCATACACAGGGAAAATATTTGAGTCCGCAATGGCAACGCTCGATCATGTCCGTCATTCACTGGATAAATCTGCCATCAACCGCGCCGTCGACTTGCTCACTCAGGCAAAAAAAATCGCCTTTTTCGGATTAGGCTCTTCAGCCGCCGTTGCCCACGATGCGATGAATAAGTTCTTTCGTTTTAATGTTCCGGTGGTGTACTCCGATGATATCGTGCTGCAACGCATGAGTTGTATGAATTGTAGCGACGGAGACGTGGTGGTGCTGATTTCTCACACTGGAAGAACAAAAAATCTGGTCGAGCTGGCGCAGCTGGCACGCGAAAACGACGCCATGGTAATTGCCCTCACCTCTGCGGGTACCCCGCTCGCCCGGGAAGCAACGCTGGCAATTACCCTCGACGTACCGGAAGATACTGACATTTATATGCCCATGGTTTCTCGACTTGCACAGCTGACCGTGATAGATGTGCTGGCGACAGGATTTACTTTGCGACGCGGTGCAAAATTCAGAGATAACTTGAAGCGGGTCAAGGAAGCGCTGAAGGAATCGCGTTTTGATAAGCAGTTACTTAATTTAAGTGACGATCGCTAAAAACGACTGTCACTGTCCTAATCTTATACGACATCCGAATGAGATTAATTTATCGCCATCGCGGCGTTATTTCATTCGGATTTCATGTTCAAGCAACACCTGGTTGTTTCAGTCAACGGAGTATTACATGTCCAGAAGGCTTCGCAGAACAAAAATCGTTACCACGTTAGGCCCAGCAACAGATCGCGATAATAATCTTGAAAAAGTTATCGCAGCGGGTGCCAACGTTGTACGTATGAACTTTTCTCACGGCTCGCCTGAAGATCACAAAATGCGCGCGGATAAAGTTCGTGAAATTGCCGCAAAACTGGGGCGTCATGTGGCTATTCTGGGTGACCTCCAGGGGCCCAAAATCCGTGTATCCACCTTTAAAGAAGGCAAAGTTTTCCTCAATATTGGGGATAAATTCCTGCTCGACGCCAACCTGGGTAAAGGTGAAGGCGACAAAGAAAAAGTCGGTATCGACTACAAAGGCCTGCCTGCTGACGTCGTGCCTGGTGACATCCTGCTGCTGGACGATGGTCGCGTCCAGTTAAAAGTACTGGAAGTTCAGGGCATGAAAGTGTTCACCGAAGTGACCGTCGGTGGTCCCCTCTCCAACAATAAAGGTATCAACAAACTTGGCGGCGGTTTGTCGGCTGAAGCGCTGACCGAAAAAGACAAAGCAGACATTAAGACTGCAGCGTTAATTGGCGTAGATTACCTGGCTGTATCCTTCCCACGCTGCGGCGAAGATCTGAACTATGCCCGTCGCCTGGCACGCGATGCAGGATGTGATGCGAAAATTGTTGCCAAGGTTGAACGTGCGGAAGCCGTTTGCAGCCAGGATGCAATGGATGACATCATCCTCGCCTCTGACGTGGTAATGGTTGCTCGCGGCGACCTCGGTGTGGAAATTGGCGATCCGGAACTGGTCGGCATTCAGAAAGCGTTGATCCGTCGTGCACGTCAGCTAAACCGCGCGGTAATCACTGCGACCCAGATGATGGAGTCAATGATTACTAACCCGATGCCGACGCGTGCAGAAGTCATGGACGTAGCAAACGCCGTTCTGGATGGTACTGACGCTGTGATGCTGTCTGCAGAAACTGCTGCTGGTCAGTATCCTTCAGAAACTGTTGCAGCCATGGCGCGCGTTTGCCTGGGTGCGGAAAAAATCCCGAGCATCAACGTTTCTAAACACCGTCTGGATGTTCAGTTCGACAATGTGGAAGAAGCTATTGCCATGTCAGCAATGTACGCGGCTAACCACCTGAAAGGCGTTACGGCGATCATCACCATGACCGAATCGGGTCGTACGGCGCTGATGACCTCCCGTATCAGCTCTGGTCTGCCAATTTTCGCCATGTCACGCCATGAACGTACGCTGAACCTGACTGCTCTCTATCGCGGCGTTACGCCGGTGCACTTTGATAGCGCTAATGACGGCGTAGCAGCTGCCAGCGAAGCGGTTAATCTGCTGCGCGATAAAGGTTACTTGATGTCTGGTGACCTGGTGATTGTCACCCAGGGCGACGTGATGAGTACCGTGGGTTCTACTAATACCACGCGTATTTTAACGGTAGAGTAAGTACGTTGCCGGATGCGGCGAAAACGCCTCATCCGGCCTACAGTTCAATGATAGTTCAACAGATTTCGAATCTTCTGAAGCAAACTTGAACTTATCACACGGCGGAAGCCTCTCCTCGCGAGAGGCTT
Organism: Escherichia sp. WS3227_2; assembly: GCF_046486495.1. Classification (NCBI taxonomy): domain Bacteria; kingdom Pseudomonadati; phylum Pseudomonadota; class Gammaproteobacteria; order Enterobacterales; family Enterobacteriaceae; genus Escherichia; species Escherichia sp. WS3227_2. The sequence continues at coordinate 99,375 of NZ_JBJQLG010000009.1, read as the reverse complement.
TTTTTATTTGATGGGATAAAGATCTTTGCGCTTATACGGTTGGATTTCGCCCGGTTTGCGAGTTTTCAGCAATTTTAATATCCAGGTGTATTGTTCTGGTCGCGGACCAACAAAAATCTCGACTTCTTCATTCATCCGCCGCGCAATTGTATGATCATCCGCCTCTAACAGATCATCCATCGGTGGGCGCACCTGAATCGTCAGACGATGCGTCTTGCCATCATAAATCGGAAACAGCGGTACAACGCGCGCACGACACACTTTCATCAAACGACCAATCGCGGGCAACGTCGCTTTATAGGTGGCAAAGAAATCAACAAATTCGCTGTGCTCTGGGCCATGATCCTGATCGGGTAAATAATATCCCCAGTAGCCCTGACGTACCGACTGGATGAATGGTTTAATACCATCATTTCTCGCATGCAGACGACCGCCAAAACGACGACGCACCGTGTTCCAGACATAATCAAAAACCGGGTTGCCCTGATTATGGAACATCGCTGCCATTTTCTGCCCTTGCGAGGCCATCAGCATGGCAGGAATATCGACGGCCCAACCGTGCGGCACCAGAAAGATCACTTTCTCGTTATTACGCCGCATCTCTTCGATGATCTCCAGCCCTTGCCAGTCAACGCGCGGCTGAATTTTCTCCGGCCCGCGTATTGCCAACTCAGCCATCATTGCCATCGCTTGCGGCGCAGTGGCAAACATCTCATCAACAATCGCTTCGCGTTCAGCTTCACTACGTTCTGGAAAGCAGAGCGACAGATTGATTAACGCACGACGGCGTGAGCTTTTTCCCAGTCGTCCGGCAAAACGTCCCAGCCGTGCCAGAATGGGATCACGGAACTTTGGCGGCGTTAAAGCGATACCCGCCATCGCTGCTACGCCCAGCCATGCTCCCCAGTAGCGCGGGTGGCGAAAGGATTTATCAAACTCAGGAATGTATTCGCTATTATTTTTTTTCGTTTCCATGCTTTTCCAGTTTCGGATAAGGCAAAAATCAATCTGGTGATAGTGTAGCGGCGCAACTTGCCCCGCACCAAATAAAAAAAGCCGGTACTGACTGCGTACCGGCTGCGAATGGATGTTAATTAATCAAACCGTAGCTGCGGCACAATCTCTTTGGCCTGTGCCAGGAATTCGCGACGATCGGAGCCGGTCAGCCCTTCGGTACGCGGCAGTTTTGCCGTCAGCGGGTTTACGGCCTGCTGGTTTATCCATACTTCATAGTGCAGATGCGGCCCGGTTGAACGTCCGGTATTACCGGAAAGCGCGATACGGTCGCCACGTTTCACCTTCTGTCCCGGTTTCACCAGAATCTTGCGCAAGTGCATATAACGCGTGGTGTAGCTGCGACCATGACGAATAGCCACATAATAACCTGCTGCGCCACTGCGTTTGGCAACCACCACTTCACCGTCACCCACTGAAAGCACCGGCGTACCCTGTGGCATGGCGAAATCAACACCTCTGTGTGGCGCAACACGACCAGTCACCGGATTAGTACGACGCGGGTTAAAGTTAGATGAGATACGGAACTGTTTCGCCGTCGGGAATCGCAAGAATCCTTTCGCCAGACCAGTACCGTTACGATCGTAGAATTTGCCATCTTCAGCGCGGATTGCGTAATAATCTTTACCTTCTGAACGCAAACGTACGCCCAGCAGCTGGCTTTGCTCACGTTTACCATCAAGCATTTCTCGTGACATTAACACCGCAAATTCATCGCCTTTTTTCAGTTTGCGGAAGTCCATTTGCCACTGCATGGCTTTAATCACTGCGCTCACTTCGGCGCTGGTTAAACCGGCGTTTCTGGCGCTGGCAACAAAGCTTCCCCCGACGGTACCTTTCAGCAGATTGTTAACCCACTCTCCTTGCTGCATTTCGCTGGTCATTTTAAAACCGTTAGCGGCAGTACGGTCATAGGTTCGGGTTTCACGACGAGACACTTCCCAGGTGAGGCGCTGCAGTTCGCCGTCCGCGGTTAATGTCCAGGAGAGTTGTTGACCGATTTTCAGGTTACGCAATTCTTTGTCGGCAGCAGCCAGTTGGGTGATATCACCCATATCAATACCATACTGATTGAGAATGCTGCTTAGCGTATCGCCAGTGGAAACAACATATTCATGCACGCCCGCTTCACCGGCGATTTTGTCATCCAGTTCATCCTGGGGAATGGCTTCATCTTCTTGTGCAGCTTGATCAATCGGCTCACTGGCTTCAGGTAAGAGCGAACGAATTTCGTTCTGTTCCAGCTCAATGGTTTTGACAATTGGCGTGGCATCGCGGTGATAAACATAGGGCCGCCAGACAGCGACGGCCAGAGTAAGAACGGTGAGCGACCCCAACATAACGCGGTGTGGTCGCGGTAAATTATTAAACGCCAGGGCGACAGAGCGGGCTATCTGTTGCACGTAATCACTTCCTCATTAATCTCCTTTCAGGCAGCTCGCATACTGGTTGGCTAATTGATTCAGGAATTCTGAATAGCTTGTTTTACCCAGTTTGATATTCGTCCCCAGGGGATCCAACGTTCCCATACGAACGGATGTCCCTCGTGCGACGCTCTCAACGACCGCTGGCCTGAACTGTGGCTCAGCAAAAACGCAGGTTGCTTTTTGCTCAACCAACTGTGTTCTTATTTCATGTAAACGCTGCGCGCCAGGTTGAATCTCAGGGTTAACGGTAAAATGACCAAGCGGTGTCAGTCCGAACTGTTTTTCGAAATAGCCGTAAGCATCGTGAAAAACGAAATAACCTTTCCCCTTGAGCGGCGCGAGCTCGTTACCAACCTGCTTTTCGGTTGAGGCTAATTGTGCCTCAAAATCCTTCAAGTTGGCGTCAAGTTTGGCTCGACTTTGCGGCATAAGTTCCACTAATTTTCCATGGATTGCAACCGCTGTAGCCCGCGCTATCTCTGGGGAAAGCCAAAGATGCATGTTGAAATCGCCGTGATGGTGATCTTCGTCACTTTTTTCCGCGTGGTCGTGATCATCATCATCGCCGTGAATACTTTTCATCAGCAGCGGTTTCACATTCTCTAGCTGCGCAATCGTTACCTGTTTCGCTTCAGGTAATTTACTTACCGGTTTTTGCATGAACGCTTCCATCTCCGGGCCAACCCAAACGACTAAGTCCGCGTTCTGTAAGCGTTTTACATCTGATGGACGCAGTGAATAATCATGTTCTGAAGCGCCGTCAGGTAGTAAAACCTCCGTTTCTGTTACCCCATCAGCAATGGCAGAAGCGATGAACCCAACGGGTTTAAGCGAAGCGACAACGGCAGCATCTGCGGCCTGTGTTGCACCGCCCCAGAGAGCGGCGGATAATGCTGCGAAAAGAAGCGTTTTTTTATGTAACATAATGCGACCAATCATCGTAATGAATATGAGAAGTGTGATATTATAACATTTCATGACTACTGCAAGACTAAAATTAACATGACAAGTCTGGTTTCCCTGGAAAATGTCTCGGTTTCTTTTGGCCAACGCCGCGTCCTCTCTGATGTGTCGCTGGAACTTAAACCTGGAAAAATTTTGACTTTACTTGGGCCAAATGGCGCAGGTAAGTCGACACTGGTACGGGTAGTGCTCGGGCTGGTAACACCCGATGAAGGGGTTATCAAGCGCAACGGAAAACTGCGCATCGGCTATGTACCGCAGAAGCTGTATCTCGACACCACGTTGCCACTGACCGTAAACCGTTTTTTACGCTTACGCCCTGGCACACATAAAGAAGATATTTTGCCTGCACTGAAACGTGTCCAGGCCGGGCATCTGATTAACGCACCGATGCAAAAGCTCTCGGGTGGCGAAACACAGCGTGTATTGTTAGCGCGAGCATTGTTAAATCGACCGCAATTATTAGTGCTGGATGAACCCACTCAGGGCGTGGATGTGAATGGTCAGGTGGCGTTATATGACCTTATTGACCAGTTGCGTCGCGAACTGGATTGTGGCGTTTTAATGGTCTCTCACGATCTGCATCTGGTAATGGCAAAAACCGATGAAGTGCTTTGCCTGAATCACCACATTTGTTGTTCCGGTACACCGGAAGTTGTTTCCCTGCATCCGGAGTTTATTTCTATGTTTGGTCCTCGTGGTGCTGAACAACTGGGTATCTATCGCCATCATCATAATCATCGTCACGATTTACAGGGACGAATTGTTTTGCGTCGGGGAAATGATCGCTCATGATTGAATTATTATTTCCCGGTTGGTTAGCCGGGATCATGCTCGCCTGTGCCGCGGGTCCGCTGGGTTCGTTTGTGGTCTGGCGTCGTATGTCTTATTTCGGTGATACGCTGGCCCATGCCTCATTACTTGGTGTCGCGTTTGGTTTGTTGCTGGACGTGAATCCATTCTATGCGGTGATTGCAGTTACGCTGCTGCTGGCGGGCGGTCTGGTATGGCTGGAGAAGCGTCCACAGCTGGCGATCGACACGTTATTAGGGATTATGGCGCACAGTGCCCTGTCGCTGGGCCTGGTGGTCGTTAGTCTGATGTCTAATATTCGTGTTGATTTGATGGCTTACCTGTTCGGTGATTTGCTGGCAGTGACGCCAGAAGATCTCATCTCTATTGCAATTGGCGTGGTCATCGTGGTGGCGATTTTGTTCTGGCAATGGCGCAATTTGCTGTCGATGACGATTAGCCCGGATCTGGCGTTTGTTGATGGTGTGAAATTACAGCGCGTGAAATTGTTGTTGATGCTGGTGACGGCATTGACGATTGGTGTAGCGATGAAATTTGTCGGCGCGTTGATTATTACTTCGTTGCTGATTATTCCTGCAGCTACTGCGCGTCGCTTTGCCCGCACGCCGGAACAGATGGCTGGTATCGCTGTTTTGGTGGGGATGGTTGCCGTAACGGGCGGTTTAACCTTTTCCGCGTTTTACGATACACCAGCAGGCCCGTCAGTGGTGCTGTGTGCAGCACTACTGTTTATTATCAGTATGATGAAAAAACAGGCCAGTTAATTTAAACCTAAATGTCGGATGCGGTGTGAACGTCTTATCCGACTTACGGTATCGTTATTTCTGGCATGGCCTGATAAAACGCTTACTGCGTCGCATCAGGCACTTTGCACAATTGTCGGATAAGGCTTGAACGCCTTATCCGACCTACGGCATTTCTGGCGGTGTGATGCCGAAGTGCTTCCACGCCCGCACTGTCGCCATACGCCCGCGCGGTGTACGCTGCAAAAAGCCTTGCTGAATCAAATAAGGTTCCAGCACATCCTCAATGGTTTCACGTTCTTCGCCAATGGCAGCCGCCAGGTTATCCAGACCTACCGGCCCACCAAAGAACTTATCGATTACCGCCAGCAACAATTTGCGGTCCATATAATCGAAACCTTCGGCATCGACATTCAGCATATCCAGCGCCTGAGCAGCGATATCAGCCGAGATGGTGCCATCGTGCTTCACTTCGGCGAAGTCACGCACTCGACGCAGCAGACGGTTGGCAATACGTGGCGTACCGCGAGCGCGACGAGCAACTTCCAGCGCGCCGTCATCACTCATCTCAAGCCCCATAAAGCGTGCGCTGCGACTGACGATATATTGCAGATCCGGCACCTGATAAAACTCCAGACGTTGCACAATACCAAAACGGTCGCGCAACGGTGATGTCAGCGAACCTGCGCGCGTGGTTGCGCCAATCAGTGTAAACGGCGGCAAATCAATTTTAATGGAGCGTGCCGCCGGACCTTCACCAATCATGATATCCAGTTGGTAGTCTTCCATTGCCGGGTACAGCACTTCTTCAACAACTGGCGATAGACGGTGGATCTCATCAATAAACAACACGTCATGCGGTTCAAGGTTAGTGAGCATCGCTGCCAGATCGCCGGCCTTTTCCAGCACCGGACCAGAAGTCGTGCGTAAATTAACGCCCATTTCATTGGCGACAATGTTGGCAAGCGTAGTTTTACCCAACCCCGGAGGACCAAAAATCAACAGATGATCGAGGGCATCGCCGCGCAGTTTCGCTGCTTTGATGAAAATCTCCATCTGTGAACGAACCTGCGGCTGACCAACATACTCTTCCAGTAATTTAGGGCGAATGGCGCGATCTGCCACATCTTCCGGCAAAGTGGTACCGGCAGAAATCAGACGGTCTGCTTCAATCATCCTTTACCTCATAACGCGGCGCGTAGGGCTTCGCGAATTAATGTTTCACTGCTGGCGTCAGGGCGAGCGATTTTGCTCACCATGCGGCTTGCTTCTTGTGGTTTATAGCCCAGCGCCACCAGCGCGGCAACCGCTTCCTGTTCAGCATCGTCGGTCGCCGGGCTGGCAGGTGATGTGAGTACCAGGTCGGCGGCTGGCGTAAAGAGATCGCCATGCAAACCTTTAAATCGGTCTTTCATTTCAACAATCAAGCGTTCGGCGGTTTTTTTGCCAATACCCGGCAGTTTCACCAGCGCCCCCACTTCTTCACGCTCAACGGCATTAACGAACTGCTGCGCTGACATTCCGGAGAGGATCGCCAGCGCCAACTTCGGGCCGACGCCGTTGGTTTTGATCAACTCTTTGAACAACGTGCGCTCTTGTTTATTGTTAAAACCGTACAGCAATTGCGCGTCTTCACGCACCACAAAGTGGGTGAAAACGATCGCTTCCTGACCCGCTTCAGGGAGTTCATAAAAACAGGTCATCGGCATATGCACTTCATAGCCTACGCCGCCCACTTCAATTAACACCAGCGGGGGTTGTTTTTCAATGATGATGCCTCTGAGTCTGCCTATCACATGACGCTCCTGCGTAATGAATCAAAGATAATGCTGTATGATAAAAAAATGCTGGATAGATATCCAGCGAAGGATGAAGAAAACTTGCGAGGCGTCCCGATGATCTGAAAAATGGCGCAGTATAATTTATTCTACAGGTTATATTGGAAGCAAATATTTAAATATTACATATTCAGCGAAGAAATGCGTAATAAAAATATACATTGCGACTCCTGAAAAAATAAATTTTTTATGCTATTACGTATATTCGTATCTATTTCAATGGAATGACAACGTGAATATTAATTATCCTGCTGAATATGAAATTGGTGATATCGTCTTTACATGTATAGGTGCTGCCTTATTTGGTCAAGTATCAGCTGCATCAAATTGCTGGAGTAATCACGTCGGGATCATTATCGGTCATAACGGTGAAGACTTCCTGGTTGCAGAAAGCCGGGTTCCCCTTTCAACCATCACCACGCTATCTCGTTTTATTAAACGTTCTTCTAATCAACGCTATGCTATAAAGCGATTAGACGCCGGGCTTACAGAACAACAAAAACAACGAATTGTTGAACAGGTTCCCTCCCGGCTACGCAAACTTTACCACACCGGTTTTAAATACGAATCTTCGCGCCAGTTCTGTTCAAAATTTGTTTTTGATATTTATAAAGAGGCGCTATGTATTCCGGTGGGTGAAATAGAGACGTTTGGAGAATTGTTAAATAGCAATCCGAATGCAAAACTCACTTTCTGGAAATTCTGGTTCCTGGGTTCTATTCCGTGGGAGCGTAAAACCGTCACGCCAGCCAGTTTGTGGCATCATCCGGGTTTGGTGTTGATTCATGCGGAGGGAGTGGAAACGCCTCAGCCGGAACTGACCGAGGCGGTATAACTTAACGCAGTCGCCCTCTCGCCAGGTTCAGCCGCGATTCGCTCATCTGCATCGCATTCTGACTGACGTGACAATGGGTAATCGCGATAGCTAACGCATCGGCGGCGTCCGCTTGTGGATTAGCGGGCAGTTTCAGCAAGGTGCGGACCATATGCTGCACCTGGCTTTTTTCAGCACTACCAATACCTACCACCGTTTGCTTTACCTGACGTGCCGCATATTCAAATACCGGCAATTCCTGATTCACCGCCGCCACAATCGCCACGCCGCGTGCCTGCCCCAGTTTCAGGGCTGAGTCAGCGTTCTTCGCCATAAAGACTTGTTCAATGGCGAAATAATCAGGCTGGAACTGGGTAATGATTTCCGTCACGCCCGCATAGATGAGCTTCAGACGAGACGGTAAATCATCCACTTTGGTGCGTATGCATCCGCTACCCAGGTAGGAGAGTTGCCTGCCTACCTGGCGGATGACGCCATAGCCGGTCACGCGCGAACCCGGGTCAATGCCGAGAATAATAGCCATCACGCGTCTCCGTTTTGCTGTTTAGCAGGCCCCATCAGAGAGTCGCTGCAACCTCATCAGAGATTTCACCGTTATGGTAGACTTCCTGCACGTCGTCGCAATCTTCCAGCATATCGATCAGACGCATCAGTTTCGGTGCGGTTTCTGCATCCATATCAGCTTTGGTGGACGGGATCATGGAAACTTCCGCGCTGTCTGCTTTCAGACCTGCCGCTTCCAGAGCGTCGCGTACTTTGCCCATTTCTTCCCATGCAGTGTAGACATCAATCGCGCCGTCATCATAGGTCACAACGTCTTCAGCACCTGCTTCCAGCGCTGCTTCCATGATGGTGTCTTCATCGCCTTTCTCGAAGGAGATCACGCCTTTTTTGCTGAACAGATAAGCTACGGAACCATCAGTACCGAGGTTACCGCCACATTTACTGAATGCATGGCGCACTTCAGCAACGGTACGGTTGCGGTTGTCAGACAGACATTCAATCATGATTGCCGTGCCGCCAGGACCGTAACCTTCGTAGATGATGGTTTCCATGTTTGCATCATCATCACCGCCCACACCACGTGCAATTGCGCGGTTCAGAGTGTCACGAGTCATGTTGTTAGACAGTGCTTTATCAATTGCTGCACGCAGACGCGGGTTAGCGTCCGGATCGCCACCGCCGAGCTTAGCTGCAGTTACCAGCTCACGAATGATTTTAGTGAAGATTTTACCGCGCTTAGCATCCTGCGCAGCTTTACGATGTCTGGTGTTGGCCCATTTACTATGACCTGCCATAAAAATATCTCCAGATAGCCCTGCCTGTTCAGGCAGCGTTAATTACAAACTGTTCAATCGCCTGCCGGTTGCTCCAGGACTTAGTGAGCGCCGCCGCAGCAGGCGCATCAAGCCACTTGTAGGCCAGATGTTCAGTGAAGACGACCTGGCGTTCGTGCGGGAGCGCAAGACAGAACCATGATTCCGTATTACGCGTCACGCCCGGCGCATAGCGATGACGTAAATGTGAAAAAATTTCAAATTCTACCGTGCGCTGACAGTCAATTAAGGTCAGTTGTTCAGCGACAACATCGATGGTGACCTCTTCCTTTACTTCGCGCATGGCAGCTTGCGGCGCGGTTTCACCCTCTTCCACGCTGCCGGTTACCGACTGCCAGAAATCGGGATCGTCACGCCGCTGCAACATCAGCACCCGTTTCGTATCTTGTGCATAGATGACCACTAAGATCGAAACGGGACGCTTATACACTTTATCCTTCACGCTGCCTCTTCGTTGACTGCCTTCGCTCATCCCATTCACATAGTTATCTATGCTCATGGGAGTTCACTCAGTTGCCGCCTCGATGCAACGCGAATGATTTCGTGTATTTGAGTCATATCAGTTATTCTCTGCCTTCTTCACAACCTGAATGCTCAGCTCAGCCAGTGCAGTCGGGTTAGCAAAGCTCGGTGCTTCAGTCATCAGACATGCTGCCGCCGTGGTTTTCGGGAAGGCGATAACGTCACGGATGTTGTCGGTGCCGGTCAGCAGCATGGTCAGACGGTCAAGACCGAATGCCAGACCTGCGTGCGGCGGAGTACCGTATTTCAGGGCGTCGAGCAGGAAGCCGAATTTCTCGCGCTGTTCCTCTTCGTTGATACCCAGAATACCAAACACCGTCTGCTGCATATCACCATTATGGATACGCACAGAACCACCGCCCACTTCGTAACCATTGATGACCATATCGTAAGCGTTCGCCACCGCATTTTCTGGTGCAGCTTTCAGTTCTGCAGCAGTCATGTCTTTCGGTGAGGTGAACGGATGGTGCATTGCCGTCAGGCCGCCTTCACCGTCGTCTTCAAACATCGGGAAGTCGATAACCCACAGCGGTGCCCATTTGCTTTCGTCGGTCAGACCAAGGTCTTTACCCACTTTCAGGCGCAGTGCGCCCATCGCGTCGGCAACAATTTTCTTGTTGTCGGCACCGAAGAAAATCATATCGCCATCTTGCGCGGCAGTACGATCCAGGATGGCTTCGATGATTTCTGCATTAAGGAACTTAGCTACCGGGCTGTTGATACCTTCCAGACCTTTCGCGCGCTCGTTAACTTTAATGTAAGCCAGACCTTTCGCGCCGTAGATTTTAACGAAGTTACCGTATTCGTCGATCTGTTTACGGGTCAGCGATGCGCCGCCCGGAACGCGCAGAGCCGCTACGCGACCTTTCGGATCGTTCGCCGGACCTGCAAATACTGCAAATTCAACGGATTTCAGCAGATCGGCAACGTCGGTCAGTTCCATCGGGTTACGCAGATCCGGTTTATCAGAACCATAACGGCGTTCTGCTTCTGCAAAGGTCATTACCGGGAAATCGCCCAGATCCACGCCCTTCACTTCCAGCCACAGATGACGCACCAGCGCTTCCATCACTTCACGCACTTGCGGCGCGGTCATGAAAGAAGTTTCCACATCGATCTGAGTAAATTCAGGCTGACGATCAGCGCGCAGGTCTTCGTCACGGAAGCATTTAACGATCTGATAGTAACGGTCAAAGCCGGACATCATCAGCAGCTGTTTGAACAACTGTGGGGATTGCGGCAGTGCGTAGAATTTACCTTTGTGCACACGAGAAGGCACCAGGTAGTCACGCGCGCCTTCCGGCGTGGCTTTGGTCAGCATCGGAGTTTCGATGTCGAGGAAGCCGTGGTCATCCATAAAACGGCGCACCAGGCTGGTGATTTTAGCGCGGGTTTTCAGGCGCTGAGCCATTTCCGGGCGACGCAGGTCGAGGTAGCGGTATTTCAGACGCGCTTCTTCGGTGTTGACGTGGTTAGAGTCAAGCGGCAGAACATCTGCACGGTTGATGATAGTCAGCGAGGACGCCAGTACTTCGATTTCGCCAGTCGCCATATCGCGGTTAATATTTTTTTCGTCACGCGCACGTACGGTGCCCGTGACCTGAATGCAGAACTCATTACGCAGTTCAGAGGCCAGCTTTAACGCGTCCGCACGATCCGGATCGAAAAATACCTGCACGATACCTTCGCGGTCGCGCATATCGATGAAGATCAGGCTACCAAGATCACGACGACGGTTGACCCAACCACACAGAGTCACCTGCTGCCCCACGTGGGACAAACGGAGCTGTCCACAATATTCTGTACGCATGAGATATCCCTTAACTTAGCTGCCGGCGGATGCCCCCTGCTGCGCAGGTGACCAAGTCGCAGCGTTAGCTGTATGTCACAACTGAATGAAAAAAGGCGGCTATTATACTGGAAATTCTGCCGCACCGTAAGAGCCTGGCCCGCGCTGGAACGCCTCGTTACCACTTTATATCGGGCCTGAAATCAGACTCTACGCCAGTTTGCTATAAAGGTGTTGCCCGAACTCATAAAAATTAACAAAATTTGTCGTTCCGCCATCGGCTAATCGCATTAAGGTGAGAGGCACGATTTTGTTTTGTCAGGAGTCATCATGCTTGAACTTAATGCTAAAACCACCGCGCTGGTGGTGATTGATTTACAAGAAGGCATCTTACCTTTTGCCGGTGGCCCGCATACTGCCGATGAGGTGGTTAATCGCGCCGGGAAGCTGGCGGCGAAATTTCGCGCTAGCGGTCAGCCCGTGTTTCTGGTGCGCGTTGGCTGGTCTGCCGATTATGCCGAAGCATTAAAACAGCTGGTTGATGCCCCCTCCCCCGCTAAAGTGTTACCCGAAAACTGGTGGCAACATCCTGCTGCACTAGGTGCAACCGACAGCGATATCGAAATCATCAAACGTCAATGGGGTGCGTTTTACGGTACGGATCTGGAGTTGCAATTACGCCGCCGGGGTATCGATACAATAGTATTATGTGGGATCTCGACCAATATCGGTGTTGAATCCACCGCCCGCAATGCCTGGGAACTCGGTTTTAACCTGGTGATCGCCGAAGACGCCTGCAGCGCCGCCAGCGCCGAGCAGCACAATAACAGCATCAACCATATCTACCCACGCATCGCCCGTGTGCGCAGTGTGGAAGAGATCCTCCACGCGTTATGATTTACATCGGTCTGCCGCAATGGTCGCATCCTAAATGGGTGCGGTTGGGGATCACCAGCCTTGAAGAGTATGCCCGCCACTTTAACTGTGTGGAGGGCAACACCACGCTTTACGCCCTGCCGAAATCCGAGGTTGTCCTGCGCTGGCGTGAGCAGACCACAGATGACTTCCGCTTCTGTTTTAAGTTTCCGGCGACCATTTCGCATCAGGCAGCATTACGGCATTGCGATGATTTAGTGACTGAATTTTTGACCCGCATGTCACCGTTAGCGCCGCGCATTGGGCAATACTGGCTGCAACTGCCTGCCACATTTGGCCCACGGGATCTGCCTGCGCTTTGGCATTTTCTCGATTCTCTTCCCGGCGAATTTAATTATGGTGTGGAAGTCCGCCATCCACAGTTTTTCGCCAAAGGGGAAGAGGAACAAACGCTTAATCGCGGTTTACATCAGCGCGGCGTTAATCGGGTGATTTTAGACAGCCGCCCGGTTCATGCAGCACGTCCACACAGTGAAGCTATTCGCGACGCTCAACGAAAAAAACCTAAAGTTCCGGTACATGCTGTACTGACGGCGACAAATCCGCTGATCCGTTTTATCGGTAGTGATGATATGACGCAAAACCGGGAATTATTTCAGGTCTGGTTACAAAAATTAGCGCAGTGGCATCAGACCACTACGCCTTATCTTTTTTTACATACGCCAGATATTGCCCAGGCCCCGGAACTGGTACATACCCTGTGGGAAGACTTACGTAAAACGCTTCCAGAGATCGGAGCAGTTCCGGCTATTCCACAGCAATCTTCTCTTTTCTGAATTTGCCACCTATCATAGACAGGTGCCATCGGCCATTTTAAAGGGAGTTTGTATGGTAAGCGCGCTATATGCCGTTTTAAGTGCGTTGTTATTAATGAAGTTCTCTTTTGATGTCGTTCGCCTGCGAATGCAGTACCGCGTTGCCTATGGCGACGGCGGTTTTAGCGAACTGCAAAGCGCTATTCGCATTCATGGCAATGCGGTGGAATATATTCCCATCGCGATTGTGCTGATGCTGTTTATGGAAATGAATGGCGCAGAAACCTGGATGGTGCATATTTGCGGCATCGTTTTGCTTGCTGGTCGTCTGATGCATTATTACGGTTTTCATCACCGTCTGTTCCGCTGGCGACGTTCCGGCATGAGCGCCACCTGGTGTGCGCTGTTGCTGATGGTGCTGGCGAATCTTTGGTATATGCCCTGGGAGTTGGTTTTCTCCCTGCGTTAGCGCACAATACGCCACTTTCTTTTTCCCGGATTTTTACGTTATGTCTCACCGCGACACGCTATTTTCTGCCCCTATCGCCAGACTGGGCGACTGGACCTTTGATGAACGGGTAGCTGAAGTCTTCCCGGATATGATCCAGCGTTCCGTTCCCGGCTATTCCAATATTATTTCCATGATTGGTATGTTAGCCGAGCGCTTCGTTCAACCTGGTACGCAGGTTTACGATCTGGGTTGTTCTCTGGGCGCGGCGACGCTCTCGGTGCGTCGCAACATTCATCATGATAATTGTAAAATTATCGCCATCGACAATTCCCCGGCAATGATTGAACGCTGCCGCCGTCATATCGACGCCTATAAAGCGCCTACGCCTGTTGACGTTATTGAAGGTGATATTCGTGATATTGCCATTGAAAACGCGTCGATGGTGGTACTGAATTTTACCCTGCAATTCCTGGAACCTTCCGAGCGTCAGGCGTTACTGGATAAAATTTATCAAGGGCTGAACCCGGGCGGTGCGCTGGTGCTTTCGGAAAAATTCAGTTTCGAAGATGCCAAAGTTGGTGAATTGCTGTTCAACATGCACCACGACTTTAAACGTGCTAACGGTTACAGCGAACTGGAGATCAGCCAGAAGCGCAGCATGCTGGAAAACGTGATGCTAACCGATTCTGTGGAAACCCATAAAGCACGCCTGCATCAAGCTGGTTTTGAGCATAGCGAGCTGTGGTTCCAGTGCTTTAACTTTGGTTCCCTGGTGGCATTAAAAGCAGAGGACGCTGCATGATCGACTTTGGTAACTTTTATTCTCTGATTGCCAAAAATCATCTTTCACACTGGCTGGAAACGCTGCCCGCGCAGATTGCTAACTGGCAGCGCGAGCAGCAGCACGGGCTGTTTAAGCAGTGGTCCAACGCGGTGGAATTTCTGCCTGAAATTAAACCGTATCGTCTGGATTTATTGCATAGCGTAACCGCCGAAAGCGAAGAGCCACTGAGCGCCGGGCAAATTAAACGCATTGAAACGCTGATGCGCAACCTGATGCCGTGGCGCAAAGGGCCGTTCTCACTGTATGGCGTCAACATCGATACCGAATGGCGTTCCGACTGGAAATGGGATCGCGTTCTGCCCCATCTTTCTGATTTAACCGGGCGCACCATTCTTGATGTCGGCTGTGGCAGCGGTTATCACATGTGGCGCATGATTGGCGCAGGCGCGCACCTCGCGGTGGGAATCGACCCTACGCAACTGTTTCTGTGCCAGTTTGAAGCGGTGCGTAAACTACTGGGTAACGATCAGCGCGCACATTTGTTACCGTTAGGTATTGAACAGCTTCCGGCATTGAAAGCCTTTGATACCGTCTTTTCGATGGGCGTGCTTTATCATCGTCGTTCACCGCTGGAGCATCTCTGGCAGTTGAAAGATCAACTGGTCAATGAAGGCGAACTGGTGCTTGAAACGCTGGTTATTGATGGTGATGAGAACACGGTGCTGGTGCCGGGCGATCGTTACGCGCAAATGCGTAATGTCTATTTCATCCCTTCCGCGCTGGCGCTGAAAAACTGGCTGAAGAAGTGTGGTTTTGTTGATATTCGCATTGCGGATGTGAGCGTTACCACCACAGAAGAGCAGCGACGCACCGAATGGATGGTTACTGAATCGCTGGCCGATTTTCTCGACCCGCATGATCCGGGTAAGACGGTAGAAGGTTATCCTGCGCCTAAACGCGCGGTACTGATTGCGCGCAAGCCGTAAAGATTAGCGCCTGTTTCCGGGCGCTTTTCACGTCTTATGCCTGAACAGCTGGCTGATCAAACGCCGTTAACTTCGGTGCATTGCCCGTATATTTTTCGATATACACCAGCGCAGAGTTACCGGCACAGGCATTTGCCAGCTGAGAGCTGGGGATATCCGCCGTTAACACGTTCGCACTGCCGTTTTTACACAAGCCATTTTCCAGATCTGGCCATGCACCTTCATGCACGCATACCACGCCTTTTTTGATCCCGTCAGTCACCACCGCGCCTGTCAGAATCTGACCACGTTTGTTCCAGACACGCACCAGATCGCCATTCGCAATACCAAAGCGAGCAGCATCTTCGGTGTGAATAGTGATCGGTTCACGATCGGCAACCGCATATTTTTTACGCAGTTCCGCATAGTTAAGCTGACTGTGTAAACGGTGTGCCGGATGTGCGGTCAGAAGCTGCAACTGCTTATCGTCGGCGGAACCTTTCCACTCATCAGGCGCAAGCCAGGTTGGGTGTGCCGGGCAATCCTTATAGCCAAATTTTTCCAGCGTTTTGGAGTAAATCTCAATTTTGCCGCTTGGCGTACCCAGCGCATTTTTCACCGGATCGGCGCGGAAATCACCATAACGAACGTACTGTTCGTTCTTCTCGCTGCGGCGCATTTCGATCAGTTTATTTTGCTGCCAGAAAGCATTAAACATCGGCATAGTCACGCGTTGCGCACGCGCACCTTTCTGAGCGGCATCATAGAAAAATTTCAGCCACGCCATTTCATCTCTACCTTCGGTATAGATCTCTTTTCCGCCAGGTTTGAGTAATTCAGCAAGATCGGCAAACACGTCAAAATCGTTACGCGCTTCAAATTGCGCAGCGACAACCTGCTTCATCGGTACAATATGCTGGTTGCTGTAATCACCGGTCATCGTCAAGTCATTGCGCTCAAACGATGTGGTGATCGGTAATACGATATCTGCATGTTTAGCAGCTGCGGTCCAGTAGCATTCAGAAACGACGATCATCTCCGGTTTCTGCCATGCTTTAATCAGACGATTAGTATCCTGGTGATGGGTAAAGTTACCGCCACCCGCCCACCAGA
This sequence comes from Escherichia sp. WS3227_2, assembly GCF_046486495.1. Lineage (NCBI taxonomy): Bacteria > Pseudomonadati > Pseudomonadota > Gammaproteobacteria > Enterobacterales > Enterobacteriaceae > Escherichia > Escherichia sp. WS3227_2. Next base: position 83,090 of record NZ_JBJQLG010000009.1, on the reverse strand, counting down.
TCATTTTGATATTCGGATACGTTTGTTCTTTACCGTTATGCTGATATTTGCCGCCAGGATTTTCCAGCGCATCGACGATACGGGCAACAGGAATCGCCGTCATTCCGCCATCATCAGCGGCCTCACTGGCCTGTCCGGCAATCGCCGCAGACATTTCCGGCAGCACGCCGCCAACACGCGTCGGGTTACCACCGTTTGAGTAATGATAAGAGAAACCAAACCCGCCGCCCGGTGTACCAATCTGCCCTAACATCGCCGCCAGCGTCACCAACATCCAGTGTTTCTGTTCACCATATTGCTGGCGCTGAATTCCCCAGCCAGCCATCAGCATTGTGCGATTCGCCGCCATCAGTTCAGCGAGTTTGACTATCTGCGCTTCCGGTACGCCAGTAATTTCCGCCGCCCAGGCCGCGCTCTTCGGGGTATTATCGCTCTTACCTGTCAGATACTCTTCAAACTGCGGATATCCGGTAGTGTATTTTTCAAGGAACACTTTATCGTGTTTGCTTTGTGTCATCAGGGTATGCGCGATCCCTAACATCAGTGCCACGTCGGTGCCCATATTCGGCGCGATCCAGGTGGCATTATCGCCAAAGAATTCGATGGTTTCGGAGCGAATAGGATCAATGGCAATCACGGGTTTGCCAGATTTTTTCAGCTGATGGAAATATTCCAGCCCTTGCTCATCGGTACTGCTCCAGGCAATTTTTAAGGTATTCAGCGGGTTCATGCCCCACAACACCACCACCTGACTATTTTCCAGAATCAGCGGCCAGGAAGTCTGCTGTTCATAGACCTCCACAGAACCGACAACGTGCGGCATGATCACCTGTGCCGCCCCGGTTGAATAATCGCCGCTATGCCCGGAATAACCGCCCGCCAGGTTCATATAACGTTGCAGTAAGGTTTGCGCTTTATGCAACACGCCAGAAGATCGCCAGCCGTAAGATCCGGCAAAAATGGCCGATGGTCCGTTAGCTTTACGAATACGATCGTGTTGCTCATGAATCAGTTTTAATGCTTGTTCCCAGCTCACCTGTACATAGGTATCTTCGCCACGACCTTTTGCCGGTTGCAGTGGATTATCGAGATAGCTTTTTCTCACCATCGGATGCTGAATACGCGCCGTGGTGTGTACCTGATCCGCCGCCGTAGACTGTAAGGAGTTCGGTATGGTTTTCGCCAACGCGCCTGTCGAAGAAACAATCTTGCCGTCCTTCACTTCTACGTTCATCGCTCCCCAACGGCCCGCGGTGAGGATTTTGCCACCCTTCTCTTCTGCCCATGCGGGTAGCGGTGCAGCCGATGTCACCACCAGCGCCCCAGCGGCAATACCGCTGTGTTTAATAAATTCACGTCTTGTTAATGTCATAACTTCCTCCCTGATCAACGAGGATCACTGTTTCTCGGTAATATCTTTGGCGTTGTACTGGAAGTACCGCGTCAAAATGTCCAGTTCGTTTTCGCTCATGCTGGTTCGCGCACCCATTCCTTTGGCAATGGACGGCCATGCATTGACGGTGTAATGGTCAGCGGCAATAGGGGCATGGCAACCAGCGCAATAGGTATCGTCAAGTTTTTCAGCGTATTGCCATAGAGGTTTACGGTCCGCTAATGCGGGATCGGTAAGCACACCCTGTAAAGACGCCTGACGCCATTGATTACCGTATTCGTCAGCCTGCCATTCCCCGTTTACCGTCAGCGCCTTGATACCTTCTTCACTTAATGTGGCTAGCGCCAGCCGTTGACCTGCCGCCAGGTAGAGCGTGCTTTCACTGCCCTGCATTTGATAACCCTGCAACAGAACGATCGGCTGTTTGCCACTGGCATCAACGACGGTGAGATCGGTACCAGGATTCACAGTGGCCAGTTCGCCTATGCGGGAAGGTTTGAAAGGATAAATATGTGCGCCATTGGTCACAGAAGTGGCAGCCTGACTTTCCAGTTCATGCGCCGCGTTGTCATCCATTTTTATTTCTGGCGGAAAATGGGCAATGCCTTTATGACAATCGATACAGGTTTCGCCGTCCTTTTGCGCTTTGTTATGCATTTTCTGCGCAGATTCACCTTGCGAGGCAATATCCATGGCATCAAAAGAATGGCAACTACGACACGTTGCAGAATCAGTTGCTTTTAATTCTTTCCATACTGTTTCGGCCATTTCCTGACGATGCGTTTCGAATTTATCGTCACTGTCTATTTTGCCGCTAACAAATTCATGATAAATATCTTTAGAAGCTTTTAATTTAGCAAATAAATAATCCATCCCTGACTTTGGAATATGGCAATCGGCACATTCCGCACGTATCCCTTTCTGGTTAGAAAAGTGGACAGTTCCCTGATATTCCTCAAAAGGTTTACTCATCGAGTGGCAGGAAAGGCAAAATGCGGTATCCGACGTTTTATGTAAGGCTTTTTGCGCCAGCAATAACCCGCCACCACCAACCACAACCGCTATCAGCAAAAACAATAACCCAATGCGTTTTTTCCCTCGCATAGATTCCTCTAATTAATTCCAGAACACCGAAATCATTGTATAATTAAATATACAACGAATTGACCGCTTGCATAATTCGGCACAACACTGCCTGAAATAATCGATAAAGAATATGATTTATTACAATGTAATCATTAATTGCTAAGGAATAACCCAGTTGTTATTTAGAATATATATTTGTCAGTTTTAGTAATTTAAATTACATAATTAATATGAATATATAAAAATTTTTAGCACAACGCTATGTGCACTGTCACCCGCTCAACAGATCGCGGTAATCGTTCATTTTTTATACTATTCAGGGATAAAAAAAGGCCCCTGTTGAAATTGCAGGGGCCTGGTACGAGCAAGCATCATATTGGGCGACATGATGCAACGGTAAAAATCATTTGGCCTGATGGCGTTCAATGATTCCTTTCATTTCAGCAACCGCCGCCCCGTCTACGACATAACGCGAATACTCGTCCGCGTGTGCATCTGATGACATGGACAATCCTTGATTACGATAACGCATTGGTGAGGCTTGCCACGCTCCCGCGGAGCTATGGACTTCCAGCACTCCGGCATCGAGGAAGTGGTGCAGGTTTTCTGCACGGACTCCTGCTCCGGCCATAATGATTGGAGCATCACCATGGGCAATAAGTTCCATAATTTTTGATAAACCTTGCAGTGCGTCTGATTTTTGCCCTGATGTCAGTACCCGAGCAACGCCCAATTCCGCAAGATTATTGAGTGTATTTAAAGGGTTAGCGCACATATCGAAGGCGCGATGAAAAGTCACTGCCAGCGGACCGGCAGCAGCCATTATTTTTTCCATTCGTGGCATATCGACATTCCCGTCAACATCGAGAACGCCCGTCACCAGTCCAGGAAAACCTAATTCGCGGACTGTGCGCACATCCTCAAGAATGGCGGCAAATTCACCGTCGCTGTAGCAAAAATCACCACCGCGTGGGCGAATAATAGGATGCACAGGGATCGTCACCCGCTGGCGTACGGATTTCAGTACCCCCAACGACGGCGTTAAGCCCCCCTCTTTTGGGGCTGCGCATAATTCAACTCTGTCTGCGCCGTTTTGCTGCGCCGTTAGCGCGCATTCCATGCTGTAACAGCAAATTTCCAGTAATGCCATTTTTGCTCCTTAATTACGCCGACTGCTCGCTGGCAACAATCTCTTCAATGGACCACGGATGAAATTTAATGGTCGTTTTGCCATCGGTGACCGCCAGCGTCGGATTCGGTAATCGTTCATGCTCACCTTTTGGCGAACTGGTTTTAACTGAGATCCCCGGTAGGCTGAGTCCTTCATCAGAAAGCAATGCCAGCGCACGGGCATTCAGCGTTTCTGGATCACCCGGCAGAACGATTTCAATATGTTCCCAACCTTCGTGCGGGTAACGTTTTTCCCCGGGCCACGGTAGCTCCACTATGGAAAACTGCCAGTGCGCAACCTGTACCGGTTCATGCAATTTAAACAGACAAATCGGCCTGCCATTGATCATATTTTCTGACAAAAGCTCGCCGCACTGTTCAAACCCGCGACGCCAGCGTTCAGCGGTGACGTTTTGATGGCAACGCAAAGAAATGTGATCGGCAGTCAGTGGAGTGATATCCAACCCCAGACGGCGGGAAAGTTCATCTAATGCGTGGGTAAATCGCGGTAAATCCGATGCAATATCCTGCAGCTCGTCGATAGATTGCCAGTTCGCCATAATCACTCTTCGTCTTTCAGTAAAAGCGTTAATTTACCCTGTTGCCCTGCGCCAACCAACCGCTGATTTCACGCCGCTTCTGATGCAATAGTGAAAACGGCAATACGCCACGCGCACGTTGCTGACGAAAACAGCCATTTGCAGTATACTCCCGCCCTAATTTCTTTAACTGGTGCGGGCAATTTTTGCTCGCTTCATCAATGTAAGGTATTCCGGTGAATATTCAGGCTCTTCTCTCAGAAAAAGTCCGTCAGGCCATGATTGCGGCAGGCGCGCCTGCGGATTGCGAACCGCAGGTTCGTCAGTCAGCAAAAGTTCAGTTCGGCGACTATCAGGCTAACGGCATGATGGCAGTTGCTAAAAAACTGGGTATGGCACCGCGACAATTAGCAGAGCAGGTGCTGACTCATCTGGATCTTAACGGTATCGCCAGCAAAGTTGAGATCGCGGGTCCTGGCTTTATCAACATTTTTCTTGATCCAGCCTTCCTGGCTGATCATGTTCAGCAGGCGCTGGCGTCCGATCGTCTCGGTGTTGCTACGCCAGAAAAACAGACCATTGTGGTTGACTACTCCGCTCCGAACGTGGCGAAAGAGATGCACGTCGGTCACCTGCGCTCTACCATTATTGGTGACGCGGCAGTGCGTACTCTGGAGTTCCTCGGTCACAAAGTGATTCGCGCGAACCACGTCGGCGACTGGGGTACTCAGTTCGGTATGCTGATTGCGTGGCTGGAAAAGCAGCAGCAAGAAAACGCCGGTGAAATGGAGCTGGCTGACCTTGAAGGTTTCTACCGCGATGCGAAAAAGCATTACGACGAAGATGAAGAGTTTGCCGAGCGTGCACGTAACTACGTAGTCAAACTGCAAAGCGGTGACGAATATTTCCGCGAGATGTGGCGCAAACTGGTCGACATCACCATGACGCAGAACCAGATCACCTACGATCGTCTCAACGTGACGTTGACCCGCGATGACGTCATGGGTGAAAGTCTCTACAACCCAATGCTGCCGGGTATCGTGGCGGACCTGAAAGCCAAAGGTCTGGCAGTAGAAAGTGAAGGCGCGACCGTCGTATTCCTTGATGAGTTCAAAAACAAGGAAGGCGAACCGATGGGCGTGATCATTCAGAAGAAAGATGGTGGCTATCTCTACACCACCACTGATATCGCCTGTGCGAAATATCGTTATGAAACATTGCATGCCGATCGCGTGCTGTATTACATCGACTCCCGTCAGCATCAACACCTGATGCAGGCGTGGGCTATCGTCCGTAAAGCAGGCTATGTACCGGAATCCGTACCGCTGGAACACCACATGTTCGGCATGATGCTGGGCAAAGACGGCAAACCGTTCAAAACCCGTGCTGGCGGTACGGTGAAACTGGCCGATCTGCTGGATGAAGCCCTGGAACGCGCACGCCGTCTGGTGGCAGAGAAAAACCCGGACATGCCAGCTGACGAGCTGGAAAAACTGGCTAACGCGGTTGGTATTGGTGCGGTGAAATATGCAGATCTCTCCAAAAACCGCACTACCGACTACATCTTCGACTGGGACAACATGCTGGCGTTTGAGGGTAATACCGCGCCATACATGCAGTATGCTTACACGCGTGTATTGTCCGTGTTCCGTAAAGCAGAAATTGACGAAGAGCAACTGGCTGCAGCTCCGGTTATCATCCGTGAAGATCGTGAAGCGCAACTGGCAGCTCGCCTGCTGCAGTTTGAAGAAACCCTCACCGTGGTTGCCCGTGAAGGCACGCCGCATGTGATGTGTGCTTACCTGTACGATCTGGCTGGTCTGTTCTCTGGCTTCTACGAGCACTGCCCGATCCTCAGCGCAGAAAACGAAGAAGTGCGTAACAGCCGTCTGAAACTGGCACAACTGACGGCGAAGACGCTGAAACTGGGTCTGGATACGCTGGGTATTGAGACAGTAGAGCGTATGTAATCGCGTTATACGGCAAAAGCCGATGTCATGGCAGACATCGGCTTTTTTATCATTAACGATAATTCACAATCACTTCATTACGTTGTACTTTCAGCGGCGGAATTAACCGCCCACCGCCAGGCACTTCCCAGATAAATCGCAACGGTTCTATCGCCGGTATACCGGAAAAGGCCACGGTGGTTCCACTCTGCCCTTCTAATTCGACACAACGAGATTGTGAACACAAGCGAACCCGCAGTCCTGCAGGTGTCGGGCCGATAAGCTGATAACGCCACGCCACCAGCGTCATCAATCCTGCAGCAGGTTGTCGAGTAGAAAGAGGCGCTGACGACATCGACTCACCACGGTGATTCAGCGTAACGCCCACACTACTCGCCTGCCACATCCCCTCCCCCGCGGCTTGCACCAGCAGCGGAAACAATAATATTGCTAATAAGGTTCTCATCATTTACCGCCAATTGTCGCCGTCATGCGGATATGTCGGTTATCAGATAGTTCCAGATTCGACAGCACCACTAACTGCGGCAGGCTGCGGCGCAGGAAACGAGACAATAATGGTCGCAGCGCGTGGTTCACCAACAATACAGGCGGCGCACCCAACATCTCCTGACGGGATAGCGCTTCCTGAGTTTGCGCCAGCAAACGATCCGCCAGCCCTGGCTCCAGTCCGCCCCCACCCTGCAACGCCTGTAGTAACAAACGTTCCAGCGGCGTATCAAGGCCAATAACATGGACTTCATCTTTGCCAGGAAACCACTGCTGGGTAATCGCCCGTCCCAACGCCACGCGCACGACGGCGGTTAATTCATGTGGATCGCTCTGGATGGGCGCATGTTCCGCCAGCGTTTCGAGAATGGTGCGCATATCGCGAATCGGTACTTTTTCATCGAGCAGATTTTGCAGCACTTTATGCAGTGTGGTGAGCGTGACGACGCCAGGAACGAGATCTTCCGTCAGCTTTGGCATCTCCTGGGCGACGCGATCCAACAGCTGTTGCGCCTCCTGACGACCAAACAGCTCTGCGGCATGCTGGCTAATGAGGTGGTTAAGATGCGTTGCCACCACCGTGCTGGCCTCAACCACGGTGTACCCCTGAATCTGCGCCTGTTCTTTAAGCGCACTTTCAATCCAGATAGCATTCAGGCCAAATGCCGGATCGACGGTCGCCTCACCAGGTAACGTCCCGGCAGCGGTACCAGGGTTAATCGCCAACCAACGCCCCGGATAAGCATCACCACTGCCTATCTCCACGCCTTTCATCAAAATGCGATAGCGGGCAGGTTGCAGATCCATATTGTCGCGAATGTGCACCACCGGCGGCAGAAACCCCATCTCCTGGGCAAATTTCTTGCGAATACTGCGTATACGGCCCAGCAACTCACCATCCTGCTGGAAATCGACCATCGGGATCAGGCGATAACCCACTTCCATTCCCAGAGAATCTTCCAGTTGTACATCGTTCCACGTCGCTTCGACAACGGCATTATTCTCTGCCATTTTTACCGGTTTTGGTTCGGCAGGCGCTTTTTGTTCACGTCCGCGGATCCACCAGGCCAGCCCCAGCAATCCGGCAGTGAACAGCAAAAATACCAGGTTCGGCATTCCAGGCACCAGGCCGAGTAAACCGAGCACGGCGGCGCTTAACAACATAACGCTTGGGTTACTGAAAAGCTGATTCACCATCTGCTCGCCAACATCCTGATCGGTGCTGACACGCGTAACGATGACCCCCGCGGCGGTAGAAATCACCAACGCCGGAATTTGTGCCACCAGACCGTCGCCAATGGTCAATAGCGTATAACTTTCCGCCGCGTGTCCCATGCTCATGCCATGTTGCAGCACACCGACCAGCAACCCACCGACAACGTTTATGACCATGATAAGGATCCCGGCGATGGCATCGCCGCGAACAAACTTACTAGCCCCGTCCATTGAACCGTAAAAATCGGCTTCCTGAGTCACTTCGGAGCGGCGTTTTTTCGCCTCATCTTCACCAATCAATCCGGCGTTAAGGTCGGCGTCAATCGCCATCTGCTTACCCGGCATACCATCGAGAACAAAGCGCGCGCCCACTTCCGCAATACGCCCGGCACCTTTGGTGATAACCATAAAGTTGATGATCACGAGAATGACGAACACCACGATACCGATAGCGAAATTGCCACCAACGAGGAAGTGACCGAACGCTTCGACCACCTTTCCAGCCGCCGCCGCGCCGGTATGCCCTTCCATCAAAATGATACGGGTTGAAGCCACGTTAAGTGCCAGACGCAACAGCGTGGTAAACAACAGAATGGTCGGAAACGCAGCAAACTCAAGCGTGCGCTGGGTAAACATCGCCACCAGCAACACCATGATCGACAAGGCAATATTGAAGGTAAACAACAGGTCGAGTATGAATGCGGGCAGTGGCAGCACCATCATCGACAAGATCAACAGGATCAAAATCGGTCCGGCAAGGATCTGCCATTGTGTCGATTTCAGGTTTGCGGGCAGGCGCAGCATCGCGGCCAGATTACTCATGGGTCGGTTTCTCGTTAATAAAATCCAGGGCTTCCGGCACCGGAAGATGAGTAGGTTGTACAGGGCGCTGTCCACCAGCCAGACGCCAGCGTTTCAGTTGCCAGACCCAGGCCAGCACTTCCGCCACTGCGGCGTACAGTTGACCCGGGATTTGTTGACCGATCTCCGCATGTCGATACAGCGCTCGCGCCAGCGGCGGCGCTTCAAGCGTCGGGACGTTATTTTCAGCGCCAATTTCACGAATGCGCAGCGCGACCAGCCCTGCACCTTTAGCGACCACTTTCGGTGCGCTCATTTTGTTTTCGTCATACTGCAACGCTACCGAATAGTGGGTCGGGTTATTGACAATGACATCCGCTTTCGGCACATCGGCCATCATCCGACGCCGTGCAGCCGCTCGCTGCATCTGACGTATCCGCCCTTTAACATGGGGGTCGCCTTCGCTTTGTTTGAACTCATCACGAATATCCTGCCGCGACATACGCAGCTTTTTCAGGTGGCTGAAGATTTGGAAAAAGACGTCAAATCCCACCATTGGAATGACACCAAGCACCACCAGCAGTGCGCATAGCCCTACCAGATCCATCGCATTACCCATGGCGGTAATCGGAGACTCTGCCATTAAGCGCATCATCTGCGGCCAGTGATGCCAGAGAAAAAACCCCGTCACGCTGCCAACCAGGATGGTTTTCAAAATTGCTTTAAGTAACTCCGCGCCAGTCTGTGCCGAGAACATCCGTTTAATCCCCGGTAGCGGGTTGAGTTTGGAAAACTTCGGCTGCAAGGATTTGCCGCTAAATACCAGCCCTCCCAGCATGACCGGAGAAATGAGCGCCACCAGCACCACGCCGCTAATCAGCGGCAGCAGCGCCAGCATGGCTTCTCTGATCAGCAGAATAATTTGCCCGAGGATCAGATTCGGGTCATTGATAATACTGTGATCAAAATGCAGCCCAGCGGAGAGCATGCCCGACAATCGACGGGCCAGCGACACACCGCCAAACCAGATAACACTAACGCCCACCAGCAAAATCAGCAGTGAAGTCAGTTCACGGGAACGCGGGATTTGCCCCTCTTCCCGCGCTTTTTCTAGTCGGTGAGGTGTGGGGGCTTCTGTTTTGTCGTCGCTCTCGTCAGACACGTCGCCAATCCTGGAAAGAGTATTAAGCGTAAATGATGCCAGAGCGCAAAGCGTTCAATGGTTTGAGTAAGGGGCAAAACAGGCGGGATTTAGGGCTTTTGCTGCCACACATCAAGCATAGTATGCGTTTGTCGGATGCGGCGTCATCGCCTGATATGACGTGGTCACGCCACATCAGGCAATACAAATCAAAATCCAAGACTATCCAACAAATCGTCCACCTGATCCTGACTGGCTACCACACCGGCTTTGCTGGTATCGACCTGAGGTCCATTAAGCAAACTCTGGTTTTCACGTTTTGGACGCGACTCCTGTTCCGGGATGTTTTCCAACAGCACCATCAACAACTGGCGTTCGATCTCCTGAATGACATCCATCATCCGCTTAATGACCTGTCCGGTGAGATCCTGAAAATCCTGCGCCATCATGATTTCCAGCAGTTGCGCGTTAGTAAAGCTGGTATGCGCGGGGACATCTGCCAGAAATTGCCGCGTATCTGTTACCAGTTCTCGGGCGTCGGCAAGGTCAATCGGATCGGCAAACCAGTCATCCCAACGTTGGGTTAACGCTTTTGCTGATTTCTCCATTTGATCCTGATGCGGTTGTGACGCCTCAACACTGTTCAGCGCCCGCTCAGCAGCCTGGGCGGTCATCTGCACAACATAGTACAAACGATCGCGCGCATCGGGGATGGCTTCCGCCGCTTCGGCAATGGCCTGATCCAGCCCCAGCTCCCGCAAACTGTCGCGCAGCATACGCGTCAGGCTGCCGATGCGCGCAATGATATCGCCAGCTGAATGCTCGTCAGCAGGTTTGATTGATGGTTGCATCATAGTCGCATCCTCACATGCCCAGTTTCTCAAAGATTTTGTTGAGTTTTTCCTCCAGCGTCGCGGCGGTAAATGGCTTCACCACATAGCCACTGGCCCCCGCTTGCGCCGCAGCAATGATGTTCTCTTTCTTCGCTTCTGCAGTCACCATTAACACTGGCAATGCCGACATCGCCCCATCCGCACGAATCGTTTTCAGCAACTCCAGGCCATCCATATTGGGCATGTTCCAGTCGGAGATAACAAATCCATAACCGCCTGCCTGCAACTTATTGAGAGCGTCGACGCCATCTTCCGCTTCCTCAACATTATTGAATCCCAGCTCTTTCAGCAGGTTACGCACTATGCGTCGCATGGTGGAAAAGTCATCCACAACCAAAAATTTAAGTTCTTTATCCGCCATTTCACACTCCTGATTTAAATTCGTATCGCCTGTCCGGCACTAATTTTTGCCAGCATTTGCTGGCTTACCTGGCTAAGATCGACCACTTCGCAAACACCACCCATATTGATGGCCTCGCGCGGCATGCCGAACACCACGCAACTTGCTTCGTTTTGCGCAAGGGTCCATGCCCCCGCCTGACGCATCGCCAACATTCCCGCCGCGCCGTCGTTGCCCATACCGGTCAGGATCACCCCAACCGCATTACGCCCCGCCTGTTTGGCGACAGAATGGAACAACACATCTACCGAAGGCCGATGACGGTTAACCGCCGGGCCGTCGTGAATTTTGATTTGATAATTTGCGCCACTACGCGCCAGCTCCATATGCCGATCGCCCGGCGCAATATAGGCATGCCCCGGCAAGACACGTTCTCCGTCTTCGGCTTCTTTAACCCCGATCTGGCAAAGCTTATTAAGTCTGTCGGCAAAAGAGCGGGTGAAACCGGGCGGCATATGCTGGGTAATTAACAGTGCCGGGCTGGAAAGCGGCAACGGTTGCAGTACGTGACGAATTGCCTCAGTTCCACCCGTTGAAGCACCAATCACAATCAGTTTTTCAGAACTCAACAACGGCCCTGCCTTCAGCGTTGTCGGTGCCGACAATGGCTTATGTGCTGCAAGGCTCGCCTTTGCTGCTGTACGCACCTTTTCAGCAATCATTTCGCTATACGCCAGCATTCCTTCGCGAATACCCAGTTGCGGTTTGGTGACAAAATCTATCGCCCCCAGCTCCAGCGCGCGCAGCGTGACTTCTGACCCTTTGCCGGTCAGGGAAGAAACCATCACTACGGGCATTGGACGCAAACGCATTAATTTTTCGAGGAAATCCAGTCCGTCCATCCGCGGCATTTCAACATCCAGCGTCAGCACATCGGGATTGAATTTCTTAATCAAATCACGCGCGACCAGCGGATCAGGGGCGGTCGCCACCATTTCCATGTCGCTATGGCTGTTGATGATTTCTGTCATGATCTGGCGCATCAGTGCCGAATCATCGACAGATAACACCCTGATTTTGCTCATCGTTAATCCTTACTTAGCGCATACACCGTCTGACCACGCAGCGTGAAGCGGCGCTCAAGGTGGCTAAAGTTTTCAGAGTGACCCGCAAACAGCAATCCGTCGGATTTAAGGAGCGGAACAAAGCGGCGCAAAATCTCCTGCTGGGTAGTTTGATCGAAGTAGATCATGACGTTACGACAGAAGATCGCATCAAACGGCCCCGGCAGGGTGTATTGTTTCGCCAGTAAATTCAGCGGGGCAAAATCAACATAGTTCGCCAGCTCCTGACGCACGCGTACCAGCCCTTCATGCGGTCCCGTCCCTCGCATGAAATACCGTTGCAGTTGCTGCGGCGTCAGGTTTTTCAACTCTTCATGGCGATAGATACCGCTTCTGGCTTTTTCCAGCACTTCGGTGTCGATATCACTGGCAAACACTTTCCAGCGTCCGGGCGCGGTGCCCAATGTGTCAGCCAGCGTCATCGCAATGCTGTACGGCTCTTCGCCGGTCGAAGCCGCCGCGCTCCATACGCGATACTCGCCAGAACGGCGACGTGCGTGATCCGCGAGCAGAGGGAAATGATGTGCCTCACGGAAAAATGCCGTCAGATTCGTGGTCAGCGAATTGATAAACGCCTGCCACTCACCGCTGTGCTGGTTAGATTCCAGCAAGTTCAAGTAATGGCCGAAATCCGTCAGTCCCAGCGAACGCAAACGACGAACCAGTCGGTTGTAAACCATGTCGCGTTTATGATCGGCCAGGACGATCCCGGCTCGTTGATAGATCAATTGACTTATCCGCCGAAAATGCGCGTCGGAAAGCGCCAGGCGCTCGGTCATCTGTAACAATAAAGACGTTTGCCCACAGGGCAGAGATGAAGTCATAGCGCCTTCTCAATCACTTCAGGATACCACTGGCGCAATTTGTAATTGCGCCGACTCATGTCGTGCTACTTCATGTTCTTCAAGGGTAAATACCGCCACACGCGACGAAAGATGGTCAGCCTGGTTCGCCAGTTGTTCCGTTGCCGTCGCCGCTTCTTCTACCAGCGAGGCGTTCTGCTGAGTCACCTGATCCATCTGGCTGACAGCCTGTGCAACCTGCTCAATCCCCCGACGTTGTTCTTCCGACGCCGAAGCAATTTCTCCCATAATGTCGTTCACGCGGGTTACCGAACTGACAATATCGGTCATGGTCGCGGCGGCGTTATTCACCAGTTTCGAACCCTGCTGGACACGATTGACTGACTCTTCGATCAGCCCTTTGATCTCTTTTGCTGCCTGGGCGCTACGGCTGGCAAGATTGCGCACTTCACCTGCCACTACCGCAAAACCACGCCCCTGCTCTCCGGCGCGAGCCGCTTCCACTGCCGCATTCAGGGCCAGAATATTGGTCTGGAAAGCAATGCCGTCGATAACGCTGATAATGTCGCCTATTTTTTGCGAGCTGGTGGCGATCTCCTGCATGGTGTGAGTCATTGTACTGACCTGAACACCGCCCGCCTGCGCCGTTGTCGCGGCATTTTTTGCCAGTTCCGACGCCTGGCGCGCGTTATCGGCGTTTTGCCCTACCGTGGCGGTTAATTGCTCCATACTGGCGGCCGTTTGTGCCAGCGATGCCGCCTGCTGTTCGGTACGACTTGAGAGATCGTTATTGCCTGCGACAATCTCCGCGATACCAATGTGCATCTCCTGGCTTCCCTTACGCACATCACTCACCGTCCCACGCAAAGCCTGCTGCATGGTCTTCAGGCTGGCAAAAATGGCGGTGATCTCATTACGACCATATACCGCAATCGGACGCGCCAGATTACCCGCAGCAATGCTGTCAAAATGGCTACCGATAATGGCCAGTGGTTGAACAATCATCTTGCGCGTCCACCACAGCGCACTGCTGATGTAGATCGCCGCAACAATAATCATGCTGATAAACACCAGCGCCGAAATCTGATAGTTACGCTGGCTTTGCGCACTGGCGGCTTCCAGCACATGGTTGATCTCCAGCTGCCAGGCCTCAAAGTTAACGTCAAACGCATTCTGTGATCCCTGCACCGGCGCAGTGAGGAAATCCGAAAGTTGATTACTTTCAAGCCAGGTCGCCTGATGTTCGAGATCGTTGTGCCAGCGGGCAAAACTTTTCTCCGTCTCTTTTTGCAATGCCCTGACGTGCTCGTTGCCCGCAGTCATCGCCATAAAACTTTTAAACAGCGTGGTGGATTGCGTCAGACTGGCGCGCGCCGTCGTCATCAACGTTTTAATGTCATCCGCCGGATAGCTAAGCGCTGTCAGAGTGCCTGCTTTGTTCAGCGCGGTACTGGCCTGTAACATTACCGCCCGAGTTTGCGCTAATGCCGCACGTTGCTGATTGCTCTGCTCGACCTGATTCAGTCGTTGCAAATCGTCGCGAAATGCCCAAAAAGACATGCCGTTACTGCCAATCTGCAAGATCCCGCAGAGAATCAAAATTAAAAACAGCGTGGTCGAAATTCGAATACGATTAAACATCAACGCTCCCCATCAGGCGGCAATGACCGCGTTAGTAAATACTCGTCAAAATGTTTCCCAGTTTGGATCTTGTTCAGCAATTCGCAGTCGTGGCTGTGCCGGTGGTTGCTCACTGGCAGGACGGGATGGTGTTTGCGGTTTATTGGTGAGTGGGCTGGCTGCCAGACGAAACGCGGAAACCGCTTGCGTTAAACGACTGGCCTGTTCTTCCAGCGCAGCTGCGGCGGCAGCTGATTCCTGCACCAGCGATGCGTTCTGTTGCGTGACGCGATCCATTTCCGAAACCGCCAATGCGACTTGATCGATGCCACGGCTCTGTTCATCCGATGCCGATGCAATCTCGCCCATAATGTCAGTCACGCGAGTGACAGCATTGACGATATTGTTCATTGTTTCCCCGGCGCTTTCGACCAGCACCGAACCGGTATCAACGCGCGAGACGGAGTCTTCAATGAGGGCTTTGATCTCTTTTGCCGCCTGGGCGCTGCGACTGGCAAGATTACGCACTTCGCCCGCCACCACGGCAAAACCACGGCCCTGTTCACCCGCACGCGCGGCTTCAACAGCGGCATTCAACGCGAGGATATTAGTCTGGAAGGCAATACCGTCGATAACGCTAATAATGTCGGCAATTTTCTTCGAACTATCGGCGATCTCATGCATCGTTTTCACTACGCCATCCACTACTTTGCCGCCATGCTGGGCGGTATCGGAGGCACTTTGCGCCAGTTGCGAGGCCTGGCGGGCGTTATCGGCGTTTTGCTTCACTGTCGCGGTGAGCTGCTCCATGCTGGCGGCAGTTTCTTCCAGCGCAGATGCCTGCTGTTCAGTACGGGAGGAAAGATCGGTGTTGCCCGCCGCAATTTCACGGGTACCGGCATAGATGGCATCTGAACCTTCGCGCACATGAGTGACGGTGTCAGTCAAAGAGCGTTGCATATGTGAAACGCTCTGCGCCAGGTCGCCCATTTCACTGCGCCCGTCAATGGTCAGGGTATTCGCCAGGTTACCACCGGCAATTTCGCGAATATGCGCAATAATTTTTGCCAGCGGTGTAAGCAACATACGGCGAATGCCGTACCACGCCACCAGCAGAATCAATATCACCACCAGCGCGATAACCGCCAGTTGCCACTGGGCAAATCGGTAATCATCTGCGTTGTCAGTGACGATATCGCGATACAGTTTTTCACTGCTGAGGGCGTACTGAGCAAACGCTTCGCCCATTGCATTTTGCATTCCCTGGGTTGGCTGAGCGAAATAAGCTCCAGTATTGCCATAATCAAGATAATCAATCAGTTCAGTTAACGCTGTGTGATAGTTTTTATATTTTTCATCAATATTTCGACTGGTAGCGACCATTTCAGGTAACGGTGCCATGCTTTTGAATTTTTTATAATGCGTCGCTGCCTGGGCCAATGTTTTCCTGGCGCTATCGAGCAATTCAACTTTGGCGTTACTTTGTTGATTGGAGGAATCCATCATCATCCGCACCGCTGAACGACTCAGGTTAATGCGCGTTTGCAGCATTAAATCCCAGGTTGACGTCAGCTCGCCCTGCTGTTCCCGTAATTGATTGGAAACCACAAAGCTCTTCTGGCTATGGTGAAGGGAAGAAAAAAACAGACTGCCGGAAATAAGCTGTAACAGTGCGAATACCCCCAGCACCATTACCAACAGCGTGACTACGCGGATACGGTTAATCATAAGGCACCTTCCTGAAAACAAGTTGATCTCGTTATCGGCAAGGAAGGGGGAAACTTTATTGCTGATGCCACCCGCCGCGAAACTGAAATAAAAAACCCGATGCGCAGATCATCGGGTTCATTGCAATTGAGGAAATCGGGAGAATTACGCCACTTCTGACGCCGCGCTATCTAACAGCGCCATCTCTTCGCTGTTCAGCAGTTTTTCGATGTTCACCAGAATCAACATCCGGTCGCCCAGTGCGCCCAGTCCAGTGAGATATTCTGTTGAAAGCGTCACGGCAAATTCCGGTGCCGGACGAATTTGCTCCGCCGTCAATGAAAGCACGTCTGAAACGCCGTCAACCACGATGCCGACCACCCGCTGTCCGAGATTCAGGACGATAACTACCGTGTTGTCGTTATAGTCCACATCCACCTGGCTGAACTTAATTCGTAAGTCGACAATCGGCACAATAACGCCGCGCAGATTCGTGACGCCTTTGATAAACGCTGGCGTGTTCGCAATCCGTGTTACCTGATCGTAGCCACGGATCTCCTGCACTTTCAGGATATCAATACCGTACTCTTCATCACCAAGGGTAAATACCAGAAATTCCTGGCCTGACGGCTCGCTGGCCAGCTTTGTTACATTCGTCATACCGGTCATATTGTTACCTTTTTACTCATTCAGGCGGCGGTGTTCGCCATACGTTGTTCGCGGTTTATCGCCTGCAAGGCGGAGACATCAACAATCAGTGCCACGCTGCCGTCGCCAAGAATGGTCGCAGCAGAAATGCCGGGGACTTTGCGATAGTTACTTTCCAGGTTTTTAACCACAACCTGGTGTTGACCAATTAATTGATCCACCAGCAAGGCGTAGCGGCGACCGCCACTTTGTAAGATCACCACAATTCCCTGGGTAGCTTCGGTTTTCGCGCCCGCGACGTTGAACACTTTCCACAGTTCGACGATGGGCAGATATTCACCCCGCACTTCCAGCACCCGCTCGCCGCCGGCCAGTGGATGCAGATCGGCTTCACGGGGTTGCAGTGATTCCATGACAGCATTCAGCGGCAGAATGAAAACTTCATCCGCAACGCGTACGGACATGCCGTCGAGGATGGCCAGCGTCAGCGGCAGTAAAATGCGGATCGTAGTGCCAGTACCCTGCTTCGACTGGATTTCGACATGACCGCCCATCTCCTGGATATTACGTTTAACGACGTCCATGCCGACGCCGCGCCCGGAGACGTCGGTGACCTGCTCCGCCGTGGAGAAGCCAGGGGCAAATATCAGCATCGCGACTTCGTCGTCGCTCATGTTTTCGCTGACGGTCAGACCTTGCGAGGCCGCTTTTGCCAGAATTCGCTCACGGTTTAGCCCCGCACCATCGTCGGTCACTTCAATGCAAATGTTGCCGCCCTGATGTTCGGCAGAAAGAATTAAATTTCCGACGCTGTTTTTACCTGCGGCGAGCCGTTTTTCTGGCAGTTCAATACCGTGATCGAGGCTATTGCGTACCAGGTGGGTCAGCGGGTCGATAATGCGTTCTATCAGGCTCTTGTCGAGTTCAGTAGAACTGCCCACCAGCGTCAGTTCTACCTGCTTGCCGAGTTTTCCCGCAAGATCACGCACCAGCCGGGGATAACGGCTAAAGACATATTCCATCGGCATCATACGAATCGACATCACTGATTCCTGCAAATCACGAGCGTTACGTTGTAACTGCCCCATGCTGGTAATCAAATCACCATGATTAACTGGGTCCAGTTCACTGGAACGCTGGGCAAGCATGGACTGGGTGATGACCAGCTCGCCGACGAGGTTAATTAATTGATCAACCTTTTCTACCGCTACACGGATGCTGGTGGATTCACTACTGCGCGTCGTTTTTTCCCGCTCCACGCGACCGGTTGGCGCTTGTTCGGCTGCCAGTTTAAGCACTGGTGGGGGGGATATTTTGGGCGAGACTTCTACTGTTTCAAAGGTAATCTGATCGGCTTCAATCACAAAACAGAGTACCGCTGTGATGTCATCTTCGGCGATGTCGCCCGGTAATATTGCCGAGAGAGAATCCGTCCCTTTCACCACGTCAGTTAACGTTGTCAGATGCCCCAGCTCTTCTTCCAGCAGGTCGACTTCCCCGGCCTTCAGGCGCGAAAGGATAATTCGTCGCGGCAACTGATTGCGGCTCTGCTCATCTTGCGGTTCACTTTTGGCAACCACACTTAATCGGGTCACTGCGGATGGCGTTTCGCCTTTCGCTTCTAATGCCAGTTGACGCAAGGCCTGGCAGATATAATCGAAGCTGGCAGCATCCGGCTCTTGCGACTGTTTATAAGCGTCGAGCTGTTCTTGCATGATGTCCTTCGTTTCCAAAAACAGATTGATAATGTCGGTGTTGAGTTGCATCTCACCTCGTCTGGCTTCGTCGAGCAGGTTTTCCATCAGATGCGTGGTTTCCTGCAAAACGCTGAAGCCAAAGGTTCCTGCCCCTCCTTTGATCGAGTGGGCAGCCCGAAAGATGGCATTCAATTGTTCGGCATCTGGCGCTTCCGGCTGCAAAACCAGCAGATGCTGCTCCATGTCAGCCAACAGTTCGTCCGCTTCATCAAAAAATGTCTGATAAAAATCGCTTATATCCATGCTCACGCTGTCACCTCGGTTCGGCTGATGGCATTGTGGGAACACTGACCTGTGGTGCAACCTCAGGTTCTTCCAGGGCGCTTACTGGCTCATTCTGGCTTTCGGCGTTTTCATGCAAAATGGCCTGTTCGGCTTGTTTGTTCAGTACCAGCAGGCTGATGCGACGGTTGACAGCATCATCAGGACCGCGATCGCTTAAGCGCATCGTTGCCGCCATGCCGACGACACGTAACACTTTGCCGCCATTCAACCCGCCAACCATCAGTTCGCGGCGGGATGCATTGGCCCGATCGGCAGAAAGCTCCCAGTTGCTATATCCTTTCTCACCACTGGCGTAAGGGAAATCATCGGTATGACCCGAAAGGCTAATACGGTTGGGAATACCATTCAGAACGGGCGCGATGGCGCGCAGAATGTCGCGCATATAGGGTTCCACATCGGCACTGCCGGTTCTGAACATCGGGCGATTCTGGCTATCGATGATCTGAATACGTAGACCTTCCTGAACCAGATCGATTTTGAGATGTGGGCGTAACGCCCGCAGTTTCGGATCGGATTCAATCAACTGGTCGAGATCACCCCGCAATTTCCGCAATCGACTTTGCTCCATGCGTTTTTTCAGCTCTTCGATGTTCGGCTGCTTATTCACTTCCCCCTGGCTTTGGGTGTAATCATCACCCCCACCGGGAATTGGGCTTTCACTATTAGAAATGCGATCGCCGCCCGTAACCGCAGTCGCCAGTGGAGTCCGGAAGTACTCCGCAATCTGAATCAACTCTTTTGGGCTGGAGATGGAGATCAGCCACATCACCAGAAAAAAGGCCATCATCGCGGTCATAAAGTCGGCATAAGCAATCTTCCACGATCCATGTGCTGCCCCGTGGCTTTTGGCTTTGCGTCGTTTGACGACAATAATCGGATGCGCTTGATTCTTCATGCTTCCTCGGTTGTCGTCTGTTGTTGCGGATTTTTCACCGCACGCACATGCTCTTCCAGTTCAATAAACGACGGACGTTCGCTGGAATAGAGCGTTTTGCGACCAAACTCAACGGCGATAGGCGGTGCGTAACCGTTCAGATTAGAAAGCAGTGTGACTTTGACGCACTGCATCATTTTGCTGGTTTCGGCGCTTTTCTGACGTAAAACACTCGCTAATGGGGAAATAAATCCGTAAGCCAATAAAATACCGAGGAAAGTCCCCACCATCGCATGTGCGATAAGCGCCCCCAGCTCGGCGGCAGGACGATCGGCTGAACCTAACGCGTGAACGACCCCCATCACAGCCGCGACAATACCAAACGCCGGAAGTGAGTCCCCGACCAGCGCCAGACTGTTCGCCGGGACTTCTGCTTCGCTTTCGTGCGTCTCAATCTCTTCATCCATCAGGGCTTCGATTTCGAAGGTGTTCATGTGACCGCTGATAATCAGACGTAGATAATCGACGATAAAATCAAGCATGACGCTATCCGCAAGGATGCGTGGGTAGCTGGCGAAGATCTCGCTCTCACGGGGATTTTCAATATCACGTTCCAGCGAAAACATCCCCATCTGCCGCGATTTCGCCATCAACCGATAAAGCAGAGCCAGCAGATCCATATACATTGCTTTGGTGTATTTTGAGCGACGAAACAGCAACGGCAGCGCCTTCAGCGTGCCTTTAATCGCTTTGCCATTATTGCCGACGATAAATGACCCAATCCCTGCACCGGCAATAATCACCAGTTCAGCGGGTTGATAGAGTGCTCCAAGGCTTCCACCGGTCATCAAATAACCGCCGAAAACTGTACCGAGAACAACCAGGTAACCTAATAAGATAAGCACGACATCATCCTTCCACTGTTGACCATGACAGGATGTTCAGTCGTCAGGCGTTAACGCGCGATTGGGGCAAAAAAAAGCAGCGGTACGTCGTTACCGCTGCTGGAATGTTGCGCCACACCGTATAAGTTAAACAGCCTGTACTCTCTGTTCATCCAGCAGTTGTGGGATAATATCGGCAGGATTCTGGGAAAGTTTACGTCTTTTTACTGCCCGGGATGGCGGCTGACATAAGCTGCAGGCAAAGCTGCCAACAGGCTGGTGAGCGTGGGTAATAAAATTGCCGCCGCAGCAGTTGCAGCTGGAAAGTTGCAGTAATCCACTTTCAACAAACCGCACCAATGTCCAGGCACGGGTTAATGCCAGCAGCGGTCCGTCTTCTGCTTGCGGGCACTGTTCAAGATATAAACGGTAGGCTTTGATCACCGCATCGACGCCATTACACAAACCGGTTTTCAGTAAAAACTGCCATGCGTTACAGAACATCGAAGCATGAACGTTTTGTTCCCAGGTCATAAACCAGTCGGTTGAGAATGGCAGCATGCCTTTCGGCGGTGGGCTTCCGCGCAGTTCTTTATAGAGTTTTATCAGGCGTCCGCGGCTTAACTGTGTTTCGCTTTCCAGCATCTGCAAACGAGCGCCAAGGGTGATCAATTCCATTGCCAGTTGAATATCCCGCGCTTCCTGAACAATGCTTTTTTCACTCATGATCAGGCCCTTTTTTTGCGCAGCGCTTCTTCAGGCTGATTAACATCATTCAGCAAGCGTGTTGAGAGCATGATGCCGGTATGAATTTGCTGGAGATCGTCAACGCGGGAATCTTGCGTCAACTGAGTAATCGTCTGGTGTCTGTCAAAACGGAAGTGACAAACCAGTTGATTGGTTTCTGCCAGCTTAACCATTTGCGGAAGAGTCAGTGCCGCTAACGTTGTCGCCATTTCTTCATTTATGCCGAGACGAAACATTGCGGACGCTTTGTCCTGAACAATCAGACGCTGTGCAAGTAGTAAATATGACAAGTTGATGTCATAAATGTGTTTCAGCAACTCGGAGGTATGCATTATTCCCACCCAGAATAACCAACTTTATTTTTATGCGGTCTCACCGCACCCCGTGATGTCGCCGGGAAGCCCCGGTAAAAAATAATTAGCATTAGAATAGTTGCGATAAGCTGCAACAGGCAGAGCCCCTTTTTGGGATTTAATAAGTCCTTACAAATAGAAGGGGTTCTTTACACTTATCTAAGATTTTTCCTAAATCGACGCAACTTTACTCGTCACTACACTCACATACAACGGAGGGGGGCTGCGATTTTCAATAATGTGTGATGCAGATCACACAAAACGCTCAATTACTTAACATAAATGTATAAGTCATACTTTTGTTTTGGGTGTATTTCAATCTGTTAAAAAGTTTTTCGCGACGCTAGCAAGCAAAAATGAAACAGGAATAATCGAAATGGGATGTTGCGCACAGTTAAAATAACTCACCGTAAATAATCATCTGCTATAAATAATTGCTTTAATGCAATACCAGATAAGCTATTTTTAAACAGACACTTACCGCACAACAAACTAATTAAATACAAAGAAAGGCAACAATCAACTTAATGTTAATAAAATGTTTTACATATATTAACCACTTGTTTAATATGGAGAATCAGTACATTATTTTCTTATAATTACAGTTGAAATCATATGATCACCAAGAGTGATTGATTAATTGTATTTACTAATAATCACACTAATATTTACCTGTTTGACTGAGTTGGGATTGCGTCGATTCTCCATTAGGAGTAAAGCTTTAATGTCACCTGAAGTTCACAGAATAAGGAACAGGTTATGAGCTATAGCAATATTCTTGTCGCCGTTGCGGTTACACCGGAAAGTCAGCAACTGCTGGCAAAAGCGGTATCTATCGCCAGGCCAGTAAAGGGACACATCAGTTTAATTACTCTCGCTTCCGACCCGGAAATGTACAATCAATTAGCCGCGCCGATGCTTGAAGATTTACGCAGCGTGATGCAGGAAGAAACACAAAGCTTTCTTGATAAGTTAATTCAGGATGCGGGGTATCCCGTTGACGAGACGTTTATTGCCTACGGTGAGTTAAGCGAACATATTCTGGAGGTTTGTCGCAAACATCATTTCGATTTGGTGATTTGCGGTAATCACAATCACAGTTTCTTTTCGCGAGCATCCTGCTCGGCGAAAAGAGTGATTGCCTCATGTGAGGTCGATGTGCTGTTAGTTCCACTTACGGGAGATTAACCGCTCCTACGCAAGCTTTGGAAAGGTAGCAACTTTATCGCGCTGCTGGCTTTCCGCGCTTCGCGGAACTATCTGCTTTAGGTCGCTAATGAAGCACTCCTGCCAGTGGTTAATATCGTTTTTCACGATAACGTCCAGCATCTCTGCATGACGGGAAATACGTTCCGCCAGCGACATAGTCAATGCACGATCCAGCGCAGCTGCAACTTCGTCACGATCGTAGGGGTTAACAATTAACGCCGACGTTAACTCGTTTGCCGCTCCCGCAAATTGCGAAAGAACAAGAACGCCCGGGTTGGCTGGGTCCTGAGCGGCAACATACTCTTTTGCTACCAGGTTCATCCCGTCACGCAGTGGCGTCACTAAGCCCACGTCAGAGTAGCGGAATATTTTCATCAGTAATTTACGGTCAAAATGCTGATTCAAATAATAAAGCGGCGTCCAGCCTAATTGCCCGTATTTACCATTAATTCGTCCAGCTTCATTTTCGAGCTGATGACGAATATCCTGATAGGCTTGCACATCACCACGCGACGTTGGTGCAATCTGGGTATAACGAATTTTACCATGATGCTGCGGATATTTTTCCAGCAACGCTTCATAGGCGAGAAAACGCTCCGGCAAACCTTTGGAATAATCCAGCCGTTCGACAGAAAAGATATTTTGTACGTTTTTCAGTTCCGCTTTAAGTTGCGCCAGTTTTGGCGGCAGTGGTCCGGCAGCCTGTTTCGCTATTTCTTTCGGTTCAATGCCGATCGGGTAAACTTCCGTTCGAAACGCTTTGCCCCACGCCGTATGGCTTTTTGCGCTACGCGTCGTGACGCGGGTCAGGTTAGAAAGGCAATCCAGGAACGCCAGACGATCGTTCTCCGTCTGGAAACCCAGCAAATCATAATCACAAAGCTGTTCAAGCAAGGTATCATATGTCGGCAGCGCGTTGAAGATTTCCGGTGTCGGGAAAGGAATATGCAAAAAGAAACCAATGCGATTATTCACCCCACGTTTGCGTAATTCATGCGCAAAGGGCAACAGGTGATAATCGTGGATCCAGATAATGTCATCGTCTTGCAACAGCGGCAGTAATTTATCTGCCAGCAACGCATTTACGCGTAGATAGCCGTCCCAGGCAGGACGCTGAAATTGCACCAGATCGAGCCGATAATGAAAAGCGGGCCAGAGAACGGCATTGGAGAATTGGTTGTAGTATTCGTCAAGGTCCTGTTCGCTGAGGTTAAAAGAGGCCCACGTAATGTTACCCTTTTTCACCTTTTTTAGCGGCTGATCCTCATTCCCTGTTTCGCCACTCCAGCCAAACCACAGTCCACCTGCGGCTTTCAGTGCCCCCAGAATGCCAACGGCAAGGCCACCGGCACTGGCGGCGTGCTCATCTGGTGGTGCAATCCGGTTAGATACTACGACTAAACGACTCATAGTCATCACTCCTGTTATTTTCTCTTTTTTGTTGTAATGCGGTGGTTATCATTTCAAGCCAGCTCCAGACATCCGGTACGCCCGCCAGTCGCCATGATGCCTGAGTTGCGCCTGTGCCAATTTTTACTGACATTCCGCCCAGCCGGTTAACGACTGCGAAGCCAGATTCATCGGTTAAATCATCGCCCAGAAATACCGGCGTTCGCCCGATAAAGGGAGCTTCCTGCATAAAGGCAGCAATCGCCTCACCTTTACTGGTACCTCTCGGTTTGATCTCGACAACACACTTTCCCTGCTGTAACGCCATTTGTGGCCAGATCTGAGTAATACGTTGCGCTAATGTCACTAATGCGTCTTCATGCTGCGAAGCCTGACGATAATGCAGAGCAAAAGCCATCCCTTTCGTCTCCAGCTCCGCACCGGGATACTGGGCGATGACCGTATGCAGTTGCACGCTAATATCACGCGCAATCGCATCCGGCAGATGAACGATATGCGTTTTACCATTGATGTCACGGCGCTCCGCCCCATGCACGCCCGCTAATGGGAAGCGATAAGGTTTTGCCAGTGCATCAAGCTCCACCATTGAGCGCCCTGATATCAATGCCAATGCACCATCACTTGCGGTTGCCAGTAGCTGAAGTCCTTGCAGAATATTGTCAGGCACGACGACCTGATCGGGATGCGGTTTGATTTCCGCCAGCGTTCCATCGAGATCAAAAAACCAGGCATATTTCGCGGATAGTTCAGGGGTTTCGGTTAACGGTTCTGTCACCCGGTTCTCCTCCTTCTCTTTTCTTATTGTGTTGCGCAGAACGCGCTTTACAGACATGTAAGTATAGACAGTGTGACGGGGGTCGCCATTTGTAACGAAGAACAGCCAACCGTTGTGGCGGCTGGCTGTGGTGGGAAAAAACGCTAAATTGTTGTGGAAAAAAGCATCAAACAGTGCGTTTCGCTTTTTGCTTGTAACGGTCGAAGATCACCGCTGCCAGCAGGATTAAGCCGCGAACCACGTACTGGGCGAAAGGAGAAATATTAAGCAGGTTCATGGCGTTTTCCACGGTGCCTAAAATTAAGATACCCGCCACCACATATGAGATTTTTCCGATGCCGCCTTTCAGAGAAACGCCACCTAAAACGCAGGCGGAGATAACAATCAGCTCATAACCAATCGACGTCATTGGCTGCCCACTGGTCATACGTGAAGCCAGAATAATTCCGGCTATCGCTGATACCAGACCAGAGAGAACAAAGATAATAATTTTGGTGCGAACAACCGGTACACCCGCCAGACGCGCAGCCTCTTCGTTCCCACCAATCGCCAGGGTGTTACGCCCAAAGGTGGTTTTATTCAGCAGCAAACCAAAGACAATCAGACACGCGACGGTAAGCCAGATTGGCGCAGGCAGACCGAACCAGTTGGCGTAACCAAGGGCAAAGAAGCTTTCATCTTCGATACCGACCGCTTTACCGTCTGAAATGATGTACGCCAGACCTCGAACAATCTGCATCGTTGCCAGTGTCGTGATCAGGGCATTTATTTTCAGTTTGGCGATAACAAAGCCATTGACCAGGCCACAGAGAACGCCCAGCAACAAACCCGCTGCCACGCCAATCCACAGGCTTTCAGTCAGGTTGATAACCACCGCCGTGGTGACACCCGCACAGGCAATTACGGAGGCGACAGAAAGGTCAAAGTCACCGGAAGCAAGGCAGAACAACATGCCACAAGCCACCATCCCCGACATGGAAATTGCCAGGCCCAACCCTTTCATATTAATGAAGGTGGCAAAGTTCGGGACAAAAATGGCACAGGCGATAAAAAGGACCGCAAACACCACCAGCATGCCGTACTGATCCCAGATACGCCCGAAGCTGAATGACGACTTAGGTGCGCCAGAACCCGATGTAGAAACAGAAGACATCATACTCTCCTTACTCAGGCAACTGCCTGGCTGACTTTAGGCATCGCAAGGCTCAGTGCCTGACGCTCATCTGCCTGCTCGTGTAACAATTCACCGGCGATTTCACCTTCGCGCATCACCACAATCCGGTCGGCAACGCCGAGGACTTCAGGTAAGTCGCTGGAGGCAAATAGCACCGCCACACCCTGCGCCGCCAGCGCATAAATTACGTTATATATTTCGTGCTTAGCGCCAACATCAATGCCGCGCGTAGGTTCATCCAGCAAAATGACCTTCATCTCTTCCGATAACCAGCGGCCCAGAATGGCTTTTTGCTGATTTCCGCCTGAGAGATTCATGATCAGTTGCTCAGCGCCCGGCGTTTTGATGTTAAGCGAACGAATGTGGTGATCGGCATTGTTTTCTTCCCAACCGTTGTTGATTACACAACCGCCGAGCACATGTTTACGTCTGGCACTGATGTTGATATTGTCGCGAACGGAGTGCACAGGAATAATGCCTTCGGCTTTGCGATCTTCCGGGCAGAGCATCATGCCTGCGGCAATGGCGTGGCTCGGTTTACGAATATCGATCGGCTGTTGGTCGATATAAACCTGACCGGCGGTAATTTGCGTCCCGCCAAACATGCCTTTCATTAATTCGCTACGCCCTGCCCCGACCAGACCAAACAGACCGACAATTTCTCCACTGCGAACCGCCAGACTTATTGGCGTACGCACGCCTGGTGCTTTCACAGCATCAAGACGCAGGCGCTCCTCGCCATAACTACGCGGTTGCCAGCCGTAGATATCGCCGATGTCGCGCCCGACCATCGCCTGCACCAGGGCGTCGTGGTCAACCTGCTGCATATCAGTAAAGGTTTTGACATAACGCCCATCTTTAAAGACGGTGATGGCATCGCTGAGGGCAAATATTTCTTCCATACGGTGAGAAACGTATAAGATCACCCGCCCCTCTTTTCGCAGTTCACGAATAACGCGGAAAAGATTGTCGATTTCACGGGCAGAGAGGGAGCTGGTTGGCTCATCAAATGCGATAATTTTGGCATTACGCGCCAGGGCTTTGGCAATTTCAACCATCTGCCACTGACCAATGGAGAGATATTTCAGCGGCGTGTCCGGGTCAATATCCATACCAAGATGTTTAAGTTGTAAACCCGCCTCATAATTCAGCAATGAGCGATTCACAATGCCGCCTTTATGCGGCAGCTGGCCGAGATAGATGTTTTCCGCGACGGTCATTTCCGGCACGAG
The DNA here is from genome assembly GCF_046486495.1 of Escherichia sp. WS3227_2. Taxonomy (NCBI): domain Bacteria; kingdom Pseudomonadati; phylum Pseudomonadota; class Gammaproteobacteria; order Enterobacterales; family Enterobacteriaceae; genus Escherichia; species Escherichia sp. WS3227_2. The sequence goes on along the minus strand of NZ_JBJQLG010000009.1, from coordinate 55,454 downwards.
ATGCAGTTCCTGGTAAATAATCGCCACACCCGCGTTAAGTGCTGCGGTCGTGTCGGAAAAGGACATTTCCTGCCCATTAATCACTACAGAACCCGTGGTTGGCGCATAGTTGCCGCTGAGGATTTTTAAGAGAGTTGATTTTCCTGCGCCATTTTCACCCATCAACGCATGAACCTGACCGGCATAGCAATCAAAACTAATATCCGTCAGCGCCTTAACGCCGGGAAACGTTTTACCGATGCCGCGAAATGAGAGATACGGGGTAGACTGTTGCATAACGTCTCCGTGAATCACTGGTCGTTCACACCCCCTCTGCATCATGCAGAGGGGAATTTTTCCGGCAAATTACTTACCGCCTAAACCTTTTTTCTCCAGTTCTTCTTTAAAGTTGTCACGCGTGATCAATACCACGTCGGTAACTTCGGTAAATTTTGGCGGTTCAACGTCTTTTGCTACCCAGTTGTAAAGCATTTCGCTGGATTTATAGCCATGTACGTCCGGGCTTGGCAGCAGGGAACCGTAGAAGCCGGTTGCCTGTGCCTTAGACAGTTCGCTCACCGCATCCACACCGTTAATACCGATACCGATGATATCGGCCGCTTTAAAGCCCTGACCTTCCGTCGCGCGTACGCCGCCAAGTACGGTGCTGTCGTTCATACCGACGATCAGCCAATGTTTAACTTCCGGATGTTGAACCAGCATTGAGTTGGCAGCGTCAAATGCCCCCGGGATGTCGTTAGATTTGGTAGGTACCTGATAAATTTGTTTTTCCGGGAATCCTGCCGCTTTCAGCGCATCCATAGACCCCGTAGTACGGCGACGAGCCGTATCCAGTTCGTTGGCGGTAATCGCCATCACCGCGCTTTCTTTGACATCCCAGCCCCGTTTCTGCATCTCTTTATACAGTTCCTGGCCCTGACGTTCGCCAATTTTGGTCGCAGCCATCATCACCAGCGGAACGGTATCCATTGGCTTACCTTTGGCGTTAACAAACTGGTCATCCACGGCAATGACTTTCATATCGTAGCCACGCGCTTTCGCCACGATGGCAGAGCCGAGTTTCGGGTCCGGAGTACAAATAACGAAACCTTTCGCGCCACTGGCAGCCAGGCTGTCGATAGCGTTCAATGTTTTTTCGCCATCCGGCACGGCAATCTTAATAACTTCAAACCCTAAATCCTTCCCGGCTTTATCGGCAAACTTCCATTCGGTCTGGAACCACGGCTCTTCCGGTTGCTTCACCAGGAAACCGAGCTTCAGGTTCTCCGCCATAGCGGATTGTGACATAACGGCTGCCAGACCAATGGCTGCCAGGGCTTTAGTAAATTTGTGCATGGTTCTCTCCAGCTTTAGTGTCGTTTTGTGTAGGGCAAAAACGAATGACTTTCGTTAAATTAATCGGAAAACAAAGCATTACCTTTTAACTAAAAGATAAGTGACTGTGTTGACATAGTTTTAGCGAGAAATTAATTCTCCATAGGAGAGCAATATCACATCGCAGAATTACAGTGAGAACGTGCATAAATTTAGCGGGAAAAGACATAAGGGAAAGCCAATTTGTCAGACAAATTGTCGAATGCACAGCAGATTAATCCATAAGATTAGCCTGGAAATCCTTGTTGTCTTTGGTACCCATGCGGGATGTCTTCTTTTTAACCAGTCAACAGGCCGCATTACCTGGCGTTGAGTTTTTGAAATGGTGTAATAACCACAACTCAAAGATGTGGAAAATGCGCGTCATTCATTTCGCCATTAATTATCACTGTGCTCATTAATTAACAGAACACGTATAATGAGAGCCATCTCGCAAAAATGAAAAAACGTTTTATAAAATCATCACTTCATCATGAATTCAAATTCATCGATTAATATCAACAAGATACAAAAAGCACTATCATTAAAATTCATTGCAGTTACATTGATTTCATCAATGAAATGTAAAAATATATAAACTTGATGATTTAAGCATTTTCTTATACCCGCTCAGACGTTATTCTTATTTCAGATCATCGTCAGAATTGACTCCACGATCACATTTCGGACCGGCAGAAAGGAATTATTCTGCAAACAGTAATTATGGTGTTTTGATTTATCTTGCACCTCTCCACTTCTGGATATAAGGATATTAGGTATGGCAACCGCTGGAATGCTTCTCAAACTCAACTCTCAAATGAACCGCGAGTTTTACGCATCCAATCTCTACCTTCACCTGAGTAACTGGTGTTCTGAACAGAGTCTGAACGGCACCGCCACTTTCCTTCGCGCCCAGGCACAGAGTAACGTGACCCAAATGATGCGCATGTTTAACTTTATGAAGAGTGTCGGCGCTACCCCCATCGTTAAAGCCATTGATGTTCCCGGTGAAAAACTGAACTCTCTGGAAGAACTGTTCCAAAAAACGATGGAAGAATACGAGCAACGTTCAAGCACGCTGGCGCAGTTAGCCGATGAAGCGAAAGAACTGAATGATGATTCAACCGTCAATTTCCTGCGCGATCTGGAAAAAGAACAGCAGCATGATGGCCTGTTGCTGCAAACCATTCTTGATGAAGTGCGCAGTGCGAAACTTGCGGGTATGTGCCCTGTGCAGACCGACCAACATGTTCTGAATGTCGTGTCGCATCAGCTGCATTGATCATACATCGGCGCTAATGCATTGCGCCGATGAAGTTTTTGAGAAACCGCTGCCTCATCTTTTTGAAGCAGCGGTTTTTTTAATGGGATTCGCCCTGTGGGGTAAACTTGAGTTCAATCAGCGCGATGGCTTTTTGGATTGCCCGCATGGTGACCGGGTCTGCGGCGGCGGGATGGTTAGTAAAGTCGATATTCTTCAGCTGGCTGGACATTTTTTCACGAACTTCAACGGGCGCGATTACATCGAGAACATCCAGAATTTGTTTGATAACCAACTGGCAAGCAACCACATCAGAAACCAGTTCCTGATCGGCATTCAGCGGCTGGGACATCGTAAACTCCTGATAGCATTTTGAAAGCCGTTATAGTAGCGGCTTCACATCTTCAGCGATAGTCACATCCACCGTCATCAGGACACAAAAAACCTGCCGGAGCAGGTTTTTTGTTATCGGAACATATTGCCTGGCGGTACGTCTTTGAACGTCTTGCAATAGTTGTTGAACATACTTTTCAGGATTTTGCGCAGTTTCATCGCGGCACTCCGACCATTTGTTATACAGGTGTTATTGTCTTTGCGCTTATAATATGACAACCATCACAAAAATCAATCTTTATGTGATGCAAATCACATAAATACCCCTTTAATGTTATAAAAATGATAATCAAAAAGCAGCTACCCCCTTTCTGACACCTACAGATGGCAAGAAATAGCGCCTGCCAGGCGTCTTTTCCGGCCATTGTCGCAGCGCTGTAACGCGTAAAATACTGCTTTCTTTTACTCTTCTGGCTGGACCATGAGACTTCTGATTCTGACTCTTTCATTAATAACGCTGGCGGGGTGCACAGTTACTCGCCAGGCTCATGTGGGCGAAGTTGACGCGGCAACAGGTATTGTTCGGTTGGTTTATGATCAGGCTTTTTTGCAGCATGCCCGTACCGATCGTTATGTCAGTCGCGGGATCGCCGATCGCGCATGCCAGCAGGAAGGCTATACCCACGCTATCCCCTTTGGTCAGCCAGTAGGCAACTGTAGCCTCTTTGCGGGTTCCTTATGTTTGAATACGGAATTCACTTTGTCATATCAGTGCCATCATTCCGCCTTCCCTGTCTTTCTCTAAATATTTTAATCAGCGAGGGGATCTTCGCTGATTAAAGAAATAGCGGTAATGCGTTTTATTCCCATTCGTATTTTTAATAAATGAAGTTTATATTTTACCTTTTGCAAATAATAAAATAACAAATTATAGTGACGCCACAGCAACAAATATAACCTTTGTGGAGCACTATCATGCTGAAACCAGAAATGATTGAAAAACTTAATGAGCAGATGAACCTGGAACTGTACTCTTCACTGCTTTATCAGCAAATGAGCGCCTGGTGCAGCTATCATACCTTCGAAGGTGCTGCCGCGTTCCTGCGCCGCCACGCCCAGGAAGAGATGACGCATATGCAGCGTCTGTTTGATTATCTGACTGATACCGGCAATTTACCGCGTATTAATACCGTTGAATCTCCGTTTGCTGAATATTCCTCACTTGATGAATTATTCCAGGAAACCTATAAACACGAACAATTAATCACGCAGAAAATTAACGAACTGGCTCATGCTGCAATGACCAATCAGGACTACCCAACTTTTAATTTCCTGCAATGGTATGTTTCTGAGCAGCATGAAGAAGAGAAACTGTTCAAATCGATTATTGATAAATTAAGCCTGGCAGGCAAAAGCGGCGAAGGTTTGTATTTTATCGACAAAGAACTCTCTACCCTCGACACACAAAACTAATGTTCTCCGGCGGCAGGTTTACTGCCGCCGTTTCAAATCAGTGACGGCAAATCTTACTCTGATCGGTCGAAAAACCTTCTTCCGAAGGTATAAATTTGCCTTTTGCTGCCAGAAACGCTACCAGCTCTCCCGCTGTCATCCCTTCTGCCGAGCAAGTGTGAAAACGTGCCTGTTCACCAAAACGCGCTTTAATCGCAGCTTCCAGACTGGCATGCGTATATTGCTCACCTGATTCAATCATCATATTTAACACTTCATGACCGTGAATAGAGTCCATCGTTCCTCCTCGAAAAAAGGCTAGCGTAGCGATTGCCGCTTACCAAGACTTTGCGCCAGCGCAGGACTGAACGCATTTTATTGTACATTTATATTTACACCATATGTAACGCCGGCTTGACGAAGCAGCCGTTATGCCTTAACCTGCGCCGCAGATATCACTCATAAAGATCGTCAGGACAGAAGAAAGCGTGAAAAACAGAACTCTGGGAAGTGTTTTTATCGTGGCGGGAACCACAATTGGCGCAGGCATGCTGGCAATGCCGCTGGCTGCGGCAGGTGTTGGTTTTAGCGTCACGTTAATCTTGTTGATTGGGCTTTGGGCGTTGATGTGCTACACGGCGCTATTACTGCTGGAGGTGTACCAGCATGTACCGGCAGATACTGGCCTGGGCACGCTGGCAAAACGCTATCTGGGACGCTACGGTCAGTGGCTGACGGGCTTCAGTATGATGTTCTTAATGTATGCTCTGACTGCGGCATACATCAGCGGTGCCGGTGAATTGTTGGCCTCCAGCATCAGCGACTGGACAGGTATTTCAATGTCGGCAACCGCTGGCGTGCTGTTGTTCACTTTTGTTGCCGGTGGCGTGGTTTGTGTCGGGACATCGCTGGTCGATTTGTTTAACCGTTTTCTGTTCAGCGCCAAGATTATTTTTCTGGTGGTAATGCTGGTACTACTGCTGCCGCATATTCACAAAGTGAATCTTTTAACCCTGCCGTTGCAACAGGGGCTGGCACTATCTGCAATCCCGGTGATTTTTACATCGTTTGGTTTTCACGGTAGCGTGCCGAGTATTGTCAGCTATATGGATGGCAACATTCGTAAGCTACGCTGGGTGTTTATAATCGGTAGTGCGATCCCCCTGGTGGCATATATTTTCTGGCAGGTGGCGACGCTTGGCAGCATTGATTCAACAACCTTTATGGGATTGCTGGCTAATCATGCCGGATTAAACGGGCTGTTACAGGCGTTACGCGAAATGGTAGCCTCTCCGCATGTTGAACTGGCGGTGCATTTATTTGCTGATTTAGCCCTCGCCACGTCATTTCTCGGCGTTGCGTTAGGCTTATTTGATTATCTGGCTGATTTGTTTCAGCGTTCAAATACCGTTGGTGGACGATTGCAAACTGGTGCAATTACCTTTCTGCCGCCGTTAGCGTTTGCACTGTTTTATCCACGAGGATTTGTGATGGCGCTGGGTTACGCCGGTGTGGCGCTGGCGGTACTGGCATTGATTATCCCTTCGCTGTTGACCTGGCAAAGCAGAAAGCACAATCCTCAGGCGGGTTACCGGGTGAAAGGTGGTCGTCCGGCGCTGGTGGTGGTGTTTCTCTGTGGTATTGCTGTGATTAGCGTGCAATTTTTGATTGCGGCAGGCTTGTTACCAGAAGTGGGGTGATCAGATAGCCTCAAATTCCTTATTGGGTGCCAGAATTAACGCTGACACCCAATTTGATCTCTTAATGCAGGCAGCACTGCTTAAATTTCTTACCACTACCGCACGGGCAAGGATCATTACGCCCCGGTTTCTCTTCTGCTTTGATCGGTTGCTGAACAGCTTTTTCCTGCGGATGCGCCATCCAGTATGCATGTAAATCAAGCGCCGCCAGTCGAATGGCATCTACGCTCTCTTCAAACGCTTCTGGCGACATCTTCTCTACCCGCTCGAAGTTTTCCTCAGTACCGTGCAGCGCAATCGCATCCAGCGCTGGTTTTAACGAATCGGGCAACGTTGACCAGTCAGAAAGTGCCACGCCCCGCATATAGCCAAAGCACCACTCCTCAACAATCGTCAGCTCGCTGCCATCGACTTCTCGCAAGCCGAATAACGGCTCAAACTGCTCCGGGAATTCGTTCAGACGCTCTGCGGTATCGGCCATATGTTGAAAAGCCAGGTTCATAAAGCGTGTCATCTCTTTCTCTGACGCCCAGTGCGGCACATAGTCAGCCCCACCCCACACGGCAACCAGCCACTGTGCCGGTTCAATCTCTTGCGGAGAACTCAACACCGCCGTCAATAAACCGTCCAGCTCCGCCACATCAAGGATGGCGTGGTCAGTGTTGTATTTGGTCAGAATATCGTCCAGCCATTCCAACTCACTTTCGTTTAACGGTCCCGTTTTCATACGCTTTTCCTTGTGGATCTCAACTCGCCAGCACCTATCTTACATGCCGGTCCGTATCAGAGATACTTTTTGAGTGGCTTTGCCGGTGATTAAAAATTAAGGAGGGTGTAACGACAAGTTGCAGGCACAAAAAAACCACCCGAAGGTGGTTTCACGACACTGCTTATTGCTTTGATTTTATTCTTATCTTTCCCATGGTACCCGGAGCGGGACTTGAACCCGCACAGCGCGAACGCCGAGGGATTTTAAATCCCTTGTGTCTACCGATTCCACCATCCGGGCTCGGGAAGAAAGTGGAGGCGCGTTCCGGAGTCGAACCGGACTAGACGGATTTGCAATCCGCTACATAACCGCTTTGTTAACGCGCCAAATTCTTCAGGCCTTTCAGCCAGACATCCGCTTGACGCCGATGTCTTTTAAACTGGAGCGGGAAACGAGACTCGAACTCGCGACCCCGACCTTGGCAAGGTCGTGCTCTACCAACTGAGCTATTCCCGCATTCATCAAGCAATCAGTTAATCACTTGATTTTATTATCGTCTGGCAATCAGTGCCGCCGTTCGATGCGTTGCATTCTACTTACCTGGCGCGATGAGTCAACGATATTTTTCACCACTTTTGATCGTTTGCTGAAAATTGCGCCGAAACGATCACTGATCAAGCAAATCTGCACGCGCAGCGCTCAAATATTGCAACATTGACCACAGAGTCAGTACCGCAGCCACAAAGAAAAGTGCAATACCGGCGTACTCAACCCAAATGTTCGGACGCCACAGCAGCCAGGCCAGCGCTACCATCTGGGCAGTGGTTTTCACTTTCCCAATCCAGGAGACAGCCACGCTACTGCGTTTACCCAACTCCGCCATCCATTCGCGTAGCGCAGAAATAATAATTTCACGGGCGATCATCGTTGCCGCCGGCAAGGTCACCCACCAGCTGTGATAATGCTCGGTTACCAGCACCATGGCGATAGCCACGAGAACTTTATCTGCCACAGGGTCAAGGAAAGCACCAAACCGGGTACTCTGGTTCCAGCGGCGTGCCAGAAAACCATCGAACCAGTCAGTCACCGCCGCGACGCAGAAAATGAGCGCGGCGGCAAACGGCGACCAGGTGACAGGCAGATAAAAGACCAATACAAAGAATGGGATAAGGATGACACGGAACAGTGTAAGCAACGTAGGGATATTAAATTGCATAATGACGGGTAACTATCTGTTGTCAGTAAGATTACCCCTATGTTGCTACAGAGACATCAATGTTTCAACGACCAGAAGATCTTTTCTGCCAGACCTTGCGAAATACCCGGCACTTTTGCAATTTCCTCAACGCTGGCGTTACGTAAACCTTGCAAACCGCCCATATATTTCAACAACATTTGCCGACGTTTTGGCCCGACGCCTTCAATGGTTTCCAGGGAACTGGTATTTTTGACCTTCGCCCGTTTCTTACGGTGCCCGCCAATCGCGTGATCGTGTGATTCATCGCGAATATGCTGGATAACATGCAGCGCGGGAGAATCTGGCGGCAAACTAAATCCCTCACCTTCCGGCTCAAAGAACAGCGTTTCCAGCCCAGCCTTACGATCTGCTCCTTTGGCAACGCCAAGTAGCAGCGGATGATTTTTATCCCATGAGACATCCAGTTCGGCGAAGACATTTTTCGCCTGCGCAAGCTGGCCTTTGCCGCCGTCAATAAGGATCACATCCGGGATCTTACTGTCGTCGATGGCTTTACCATAACGCCGACGCAGCACCTGATTCATCGCCGCATAATCATCGCCCGGCGTAATGCCAGTAATGTTATAGCGCCGATACTCCGCACGCAGCGGGCCGTTAGCATCAAACACCACACAGGAGGCGACGGTTTGTTCACCCATGGTATGGCTGATGTCAAAGCACTCCATCCGCTTCACTTCCGGCAATTTCAACACGCTGGCAAGCGCGGTCAGCCGCTGGTGAACGGTAGATTGCTGCGAAAGTTTGCTGGTTAAGGCCGTCGCCGCATTGGTACGCGCGAGTTTCAGATAACGCGCCCGATCGCCGCGAGGTTTGGTTTGAACATTAATCTTGCGTCCCGCCAGTTCTGAAAGGGAATCGGCGAGCAGCGTTTTATCGCTAAGATTAAAATCGAGCAGGATCTCACCCGGTAAGGTGCGCATCTGGCTGCCTTGTAAATAGAACTGACCTACGAAGGTTTCCACCACCTCGCTCAGTTCCGTACCTCCAGGCACTTTCGGGAAATAGCTGCGGCTGCCGAGCACTTTGCCCTGACGAATGAACAATACGTGGACACAAGCCATGCCCGCATCGAACGCCACACCAATAACGTCAAGGTCGTCGCCGGTATTGGACACAAACTGTTTTTCGGTGACGCGTCGCACCGCCTGAATTTGGTCGCGAATACGTGCCGCTTCTTCAAACTCCAGATTCTGGCTGGCAGTTTCCATACGACTAATGAGTTGCGTAAGCACCTGATCATCTTTGCCAGACAAAAACAGGCGCACATACTCGACCTGCTGAGCGTATTCTTCTTCACTCACAAGTCCTTCAACGCACGGTCCCAGACAGCGCCCTATCTGATATTGCAGACACGGACGCGAGCGATTGCGATAAACACTATTTTCGCACTGGCGAATGGGGAATATCTTTTGCAGTAGCGCCAGTGTTTCACGTACGGCATAGCCATTCGGGAACGGGCCGAAATATTCACCTTTAGCATGCTTCGCACCACGATGCATCGCCAGACGCGGATGGGTATCGCCACTCAGGAAGATAAAGGGATAAGATTTATCATCGCGTAGCAAAACGTTGTAACGCGGCTGATAGAGTTTGATGTAGTTGTGTTCCAGCAACAGCGCTTCGGTTTCTGTATGAGTAACCGTTACATCAATTTGCTGGATCTGGGCGACCAGCGCTTCGGTTTTGCGCGAAGCGAGGTTGCTACGGAAATAGCTGGAAAGCCGTTTTTTCAGGTCTTTCGCTTTGCCGACATAGATAACCGTACCACCAGCATCGTACATGCGATAAACGCCTGGCTGGCTGGTTACGGTTTTTAAAAACGCTTTTGCGTCAAACTGATCACTCACTGACTTGATAATGTCTCCGCATTACACAGACCATGGCGAATTGCCAGGTGAGTCAGCTCAACATCGCCATGAATGTTTAGTTTACTGAACATACGATAGCGGTAGCTGTTCACCGTTTTCGGACTGAGATTGAGCTGTTCTGAGATCTCATTGACCTTCTGGCCCTTGGTGATCATCAGCATAATCTGCAATTCACGTTCAGACAAACTGGCAAATGGGCTTTCTGTTTTTTCTGGTTCGATCTGGCTTAACGCCATTTGTTGAGCGATGTCAGAAGCAATGTAACGCTGCCCTGAATAGACAGAACGGATCGCACTCACGACTTCCTGCGGAGCCGCGCCTTTGCTGAGGTAGCCCGCAGCACCGGCCTGCATGACTTTCGCTGGTAAAGGGTTTTCTGTATGGACGGTAAGCATGATGATTTTGACATCAGCTGTGGAACGTGCGATTTTACGCGTCGCCTCAAGACCGCCAATGCCCGGCATACTCATGTCCATTAGCACCACGTCAACGGCATTTGCCCGGCACCATTTAACGGCGTCTTCACCGCACGATGCCTCTCCGACGACTTTTATACCCTTTATATCTTCCAGAATGCGTCGTATCCCTGCGCGCACCAGTTCGTGGTCATCAACAAGTAGAACGTTGATCAAAGGAATATCTCCAGAAATAGGGATAACGCTACTGATAGTTAGTCATTCGTATATTAGCGGTTTTTATTGCAACTTTGAAACGTTAAAAATGGTGGGTATTCGATTTTTCTCTCGTTTTTGTCAATTCGATTGTCCACAGTTATGGTCACGCCCGTCACCAACGGCTTACCGGATCGTTTCACAGCAAGCCCTGCGACGAAATGTGACAAAAATTGACTTTATTCAGCAAAAATGAAAATCAGCCCGCTGAATATGTAACATTAATTAACCCGAACAATACGGGCAAAAAACATTCATGATAAAAATATTTATTGGTCATTATATTAACGTATTTTATAGCACTGCCGATATCACGCTCAAAAAACAACCACTGCTATTTTTAGCAAAGCTTATGGTATACTCCGCCGCCTTAACATTTTTCACCGCAAATTTTCATTGCAACATGACGAGGAAAATAAATGAGTACGCCTGATTTTTCTACTGCCGAGAATAATCAAGAACTGGCAAATGAAGTCTCCTGCCTGAAAGCGATGCTGACGCTGATGCTGCAGGCGATGGGACAAGCTGACGCGGGCCGCGTGATGTTAAAGATGGAAAAACAGCTTGCGCTGATCGAAGACGAAACCCAGGCTGCAGTATTTTCCAAAACGGTTAAGCAAATTAAACAAGCCTACCGTCAGTAATATAAAACCGGCTGAGAGCGTGCCTTTCAGCCGGTTTTTGCATCTGGCACGCAGAAAGAAAAGCGATCAAATTAAGCCAGTAGCGGCCGCATAACAGGCCACCTGGGTCTTATTTGGTGCATTGATTTTTTTCTGCATGTTTTTCTGATGGAAATTGACCGTATTCTCAGAGATTGACAAAATCATCGCTATCTCTGCTGATGTCTTCCCTTCCGCCGTCCATTTCAGAATTTCTTTTTCGCGCTTGCTGAAATTCATCTCTGGCGTCATCACTATTTCATCATTTAAACGCATCAGAGCCATCAGACTTTCGCGCACCAGTAACTGCATTTTTAATTGCAGTTCATCACTAAGAATGGGTATTTCGCGCGTGCTGCAACGGGAAAAGGACAAAAAGCCCAGCGCCCGATTTGGCAGCATTAAATACTGAGTGACACCGCGGCGTAAACCATGCGCGCGCGCGGCTTCCCATAACGGCTGAGCTTCGCTGAATAAGTCATCATTCCACATTAAATGGCCCTGACTAAAGTTTTCAGGGTTCAGAACAGGATCAATTGCGAGAAAATTTTTTGCCTGATAATAACTAACCCACGCCTCAGGGTAATTGGTGTAGAAAGCCACTTTAGGTCGCGTGAATGGTACCGGGTGGCGAACACATAACGAATAGTAATCGTACTCCAGCTGCTGAGCCTGAAGCTCTATTTCATGGTAGACCTCTTCTGCGGCCTCCATCCTCTGAAAACGCAACAGCATCGTGCGACGCCAGCTGAAAAAATCCGTATCCTGCATAGTAAACCGCAACGCCCCTGAGAGTGAGTATCATTTATAATGATAATTCAAACTATCACATAAATAAGATTTATATATAATTTATATTATTCAGGCAATGAATTACTTTTGCAAGCCATCGCATTCTCTTATGTTATTAATGAGTTATGCTGATTTGTTAAGCAGTTTTATCACGTTTGAAGTGGCGCACCGCCCCGACAGGTGAATCGTCGGGGCTGATTTTTTCTTATTATTGCAGCAGAAACTTCTCGAGAAACTGGCGGGTGCGAGGCTGCTCGGGATCGGCAAATAACGCTTTTGCGGCCCCCTGTTCGACTATCCGCCCCTGGTCCATAAAGATCGCCCGGTCCGCAACATCCCGGGCAAAACTCATTTCGTGCGTCACAATCACCATCGTGCGCTTTTCCTGCGCCAGCTGACGGATGGTGTTCAGGACTTCGCCCACCAGCTCTGGATCCAGCGCCGACGTTGGCTCGTCAAACAAAATCACCTCAGGACGCATAGCCAGCGCTCGCGCAATCGCGACACGCTGCTGTTGACCGCCAGACAAACGACGTGGATAGCTGGTTTCTTTACCTGCCAGCCCAACTTTCGCCAGCAGCTCGCGAGCGCGCGCCGTGGCCTCTTCTTTTGGTTCGCCTTTGACGATCACCGGCCCTTCAATAATGTTTTCCAGCACCGTACGATGCGGAAACAAATTAAAGTTCTGGAAGACAAACCCGACGTGCTGACGCAACTGGCGAATCAGCGATTTTTGCTGACTTAATGAACGTGCAGTATCAATGGTGATATCGCCAACGGTGATGGTTCCCGCTTCCGGTTGTTCCAGCAGATTTATGCTGCGTAGCAACGTGGTTTTGCCGGAACCACTCGGACCGATAATTGCCACTACTTCGCCAGGCTTTACCTCGAGGTCGATACCGTGCAGCACCGTCTGACCGTGAAATTTTTTCACCAGGTTCTTAACTTCAATGGCACTCATTTTGGTTCTCTCTCCTGGCGATTAAGTTGATTCTCAAAATGGTTCTGCAACGTCGATAATACTGTCGCCATGATCCAGTAGATGAGCGAAGCCGCCAGGTACATGGTGAACACTTCCAGCGTGCGTGAGGTAATCAACTGCGCCTGACGGAATAGCTCCGGCACCTGGATTGTCGCGGCCAGCGACGTATCTTTTACCAGGCTGATAAAGCTGTTCGACAGCGGCGGCAACGCCACCCGCGCCGCCTGTGGCAAAATCGCGCGACGCATGGTCTGCCACGGCGTCATACCAATACTGGCAGCAGCTTCCCACTGACCTTTATCAATAGAAGAAATGGCGGCGCGCAGCGTTTCGGCAGCATAGGCGGCAGTGTTTAGCGACAGACCAATCATTGCTGACGGAATGGGATCTAGTTCGATGCCAAACTGCGGCAAGCCGTAATAGATCATAAACAGTTGGGCGATGAGCGGCGTACCACGAAAAATAGAGATATAAAAACGCGCCAGCCAGCGCACGGGCCAGATTGGCGAAAGGCGCATCAGCGCGAGAATAAACCCTAGCAGTAAGCCAAAAAACATGCCGCCGATACTGAGTTGCAGCGTATACCCAGCCCCTTTCAGCAGGAACGGCAAGGAATCAATAACCAGTTGTATACTTTCTTGCATGAGCGTTTCCGGAGCTAAACGTGGGGATGATAGGCGAACAGCGCAGGCGCGCCGCCGGTATGAATAAACAGAATCGGCCCTTCATCTTTGAAGCGTTTCTGACTGATACCGTCAATCAGCCCCGCCATCGCTTTTCCGGTATACACAGGATCAAGCAGAATGCCTTCCAGCCGCGCCAGCAATTTCACTGCTTCCATGCCTTCGTCGTTCGGCACGCCGTAGCCAGGTGCAAAATAGTCATCCCAGAGTAAAATTTCCGCTGATGCGGTCAGCTCCAGTTCTTTCGCAATCGCCTGTTGGAGGTTAACCACTTTCGGCAATTGATCGGCAACGGAACGCGACACGGTCACGCCAATCAGTTCGCTTTCAGGCATCAGGTGTTCCAGCCCAACAGCCAGTCCGGCGTGAGTTCCGGCACTGCCCGACGCGACCACCACCGACGAAATATTAACTGCCCCTTCACACTGTTGCGCAATTTCCAGCGCACTCTCCACATAACCCAATGCGCCCAAAGCATTAGAACCGCCAACCGGAATGACATACGGGCGAAAGCCTTGTGCTTCGACTCGCGTCGCCAGCTCTTCCAGTTGGGCATTGGGATCGGTCAGTGCGTCGCACATTTCAATCTGGGTATTGAACAGATCCAGCAACAAACGATTGCCGTTGGTTAAATAGTTTTCTGCGGTTGTGCCAATAGGATTTTCCAGCAGCGCCACGCAGTGCAGACCGAGTTTCGCCGCAACTGCGGCAGTCTGGCGCACATGGTTAGACTGGATCGCGCCGGCAGTAATCAGCGTATCGGCACCTTCGCGCAGGGCATCTGCCGCGAGAAATTCCAGCTTACGTAATTTATTGCCGCCCATAGCCATGGGTGTGACGTCATCCCGTTTGATGAAAATTTCCCGTCCAAGATAATCAGAAAAGCGCGGCAGATATTCGAGCGGCGTTGGCGCGCCGATAAACTCCAACCGTGGAAAACGGGTTAAATTATGCAGTGGCATAACAGCCTCCGATGTGTGTTGTTGTGATTTTCTTATTATGCACGCTGAAAACGCGTAAATAAAAAAGGCGCTAGTGAAAGCGCCCTTTTTTGTCATTATGCTGATTATTTGGTCACATCAGCACCAAACCATTTTTCGGAAAGCGCTTGCAGAGTGCCATCTTTTTGCATTTCCGCAATTGCATCATTCACCGCTTTCAGCAGGTCTTCATTTCCTTTACGCAGCGCCACACCAGACTCCTGACGGGAGAATGCTTCACCGGTTACTGCCAGCGTATCGTTGGTTTTCTTCACCAGATCCAGCGCCGCCAGACGGTCAACGAGGATCGCATCGATACGGCCTACGCGCAAATCCTGATATTTGGTCGGGTCATCATCATAGGTACGCACATCGACGCCCTGAACATTCTGACGCAGCCACTCTTCATAGTTGGTGCCCAGACCGACACCCACTTTTTTGCCTTTCAGATCAGCAGCCGTTTTAATAGTGCCTTCGTTACCTTTTTTCACCAGCGCCTGAATACCAGAAATAGTGTACGGGGTAGAGAAATCGTATTTTTTCTTGCGCTCGTCAGAAATGGTGACCTGATTAATCACCACATCAATGCGTTTAGAGTCCAGCGACGCCAGCATACCGTCCCATTTGGTCGGTTTTAGTGACGCCTCAACGCCAAGATGTTTTGCCAGCTGTTGGGCAAATTCCACTTCAAAACCGGTTAATTTGCCGTCATCCCCCTGAAAACTGAACGGCGGATAAGTTCCTTCCAGCCCTACCAGCAGCGTGCCGCGCTCTTTGACTTTATTAAGCAGACCTTCATCTGCAAAACTTTTAACGCTCATGCCCGCAACCAGCGCCACGGCCATCACACCCATCAATGCCTGACGTCCCAGATGTGCTAATTTCATATTCACCCCGAATGTTGTTATGTCTGTTTGCAGTGTAGAGCCATTGTTTGTAAACACAAAAACAACTCCGCTACATCTTATTCTTATTTAATATATATCAGAAGCAGGCAGGCTGGAGGATTTCTGCACAAGTCCGGTACACGTTTGACGCTGATAGTGTTGATACTTCCGTAATGCGATGCGGTAATTGTTGGTGCTGGTGGTGGGCAGCCACGGGGCGAGGATTTCATCAAGGAAACCACCCTGCAGCTGATCGAGGGAAATATTTTGCTCGTGTAGATGATTCCCCAAACGGCGCAGACGAACGACATATTCACGCACCGTACCTGGGCTCATTTCAGTTTGCTCAAAAAGAAATTGCTTAAAGCCGATAATATCGAAAAAATCACTCTGCGTTTTGCAATGTAAATCACCGCAAAATCGGCACAATGCCGCCCATGATTTTTGTTCCGTTTGCCAGCCATTTTCATCAAGCAGCATGTCCAGGCGGGAAATCTCGATTTTATTCACTATTTTGCCGTCGCGAACGAGGGTAATGCGGTCGAGTAATTTACGGCAATGCGCGCAATGGGTCTGGCTGTGTTTAAAGTCTTTAAGATAGCGGCTTAATGGCCGTCTTTTCAGGTGCTGCACCATCATTAAGAACTCCTGGTAGTCAAAATTAAAGTGCGGCATTTACTGACGTTATAACTTACCCAGTTTAGTGCGTAACCGTTTAATGGCCTGGCTGTGTAACTGACTGACCCGCGATTCCCCGACCTCCAGCACCGCGCCAATCTCTTTGAGATTCAGCTCTTCCTGGTAATAGAGGGTTAATACCAGTTTTTCGCGCTCCGGCAACGTTTCGATGGCTTCCATCACCCGCTGGCGCAGATTACTGTCCAGCAGTTGTTGTAGCGGGTTTTCTCGCTGATGATCATCAGTAACCAGTTCGATGCTATCGCCGTGCTCTTCGCGCCACTCATCGTAGGAGAAGAGCTGGCTGTTATTGGTGTCGAGCAACATTTGGCGATAGTCGGCAATATCGATCCCTAAACGTTCCGCTACCTCAGTTTCCGTGGCGTTGCGGCCAAGTTCCTGCTCCAGTTGCCCTATTGCCTGTGCCACTTCACGCGCGTTGCGTCGCACGCTGCGCGGCACCCAGTCACGGCTGCGAAGTTCATCCAGCATAGCGCCACGGATACGCTGCACTGCGTAAGTTGTAAATGCCGTTCCTTGTAGGGCGTCATAGCGTTCGACGGCATTAAGTAACCCAATGCCGCCCGCCTGTAGCAGATCGTCAAGTTCCACGCTCGCGGGCAGTCGAACCTGCAGGCGCAATGCTTCGTGACGCACCAGCGGGACATAACGCTGCCACAGCGAGTGTTTATCCATTACACCTTCAGCGGTATAGAGTGAATTCACGATAAACAGCCCTGCGTTATATGAGTTATCGGCATGATTATCCGTTTCTGCAGGGTTTTTAATCGGACGATTAGTGGGTGAAATGAGGGGTTATTTGGGGGTTACCGGTAAATTGCGGACAGAAAAAACCCCGCCGGTGGCGGGGGATCACGTTGCTGACAAATTACGCTTCATGTTGCCGGATGCGGCGTAAACGCCTTATCCGGCCTACAAAAATGTGCAAATTCAATAAATTGCAATTCACCTTGTAGGCCTGATAAGCGCAGCGCATCAGGCAATTTGGCGTTGCCATCAGTCTCAGTTAATCAGGTTAGGACGATTAGCCCTGCAGCAGAGACAGAACCTGTTGCGGTACCTGGTTGGCTTTTGCCAGCACGGAGTTACCGGCCTGCTGAATGATCTGCGCTTTCGACATGTTGGACACTTCGGTCGCATAGTCGGCGTCCTGAATACGGGACTGCGCTTCAGACAGGTTGGTAGTGGTGTTGTTCAGGTTGGTGACCGCGGAATCCAGACGGTTCTGGATAGCACCCAGGGATGAACGGAACTTATCGATCTGGCTGATTGCCTCATCCAGGGCTTTCAGCGGATCGGTGGTGGTTGCGGCTTTGGTTGCAGCGTCGGTAGTGAAATCACCATCCGCTTCTACATAGACCGCTTTACCTGAACCGTTGGTTACAGAGCCATCTTTCTGCAGATACAGTTTAGTGGTGTTATCAGTAGTCAGGGAACCATCTTTGCTGGTGTAGGACTGAGCAGTAGTCCCGCCGATAGTCACTTTACCATCAGTACCTACGGTCAGACCTGTAGCGCCAGTACCAACAGTAAAGCCCGTAGATTTAGTCGCTGACTGCAGAGAATCAGCACTGATACGAACACCGGTCAGACCAATATTACCGTTAGCAGCAATATCAATATTAGTGCCATCTTCAGTAGTGATGGTTGAAGCAACACCAGAGCCCTGAAGGCCAGTCAGAGTAGCCAGTTTAGCAGAGGTCAAGCCAGCACTGTTCTGAGTCAGGTTACCTGTACTGTCGATATATAATGCAGAACCATCTTTTGCTGTAATCTTACCATCACTGGCCAGAACGACATCAACCGATGTCGTACCAACGGTTACTTTCAGATTTGCGGTATCACCTGCTTTCGGCGTCAGGAAGGACTGAACCTGGGCAGCAGTATTATTGGCGCTTGAAGCTACGTCGTAAGTGAAGTCGCCTTTTGCTGGGTCATAAGTATAGTCATTGGAAGTCAGCGCACTGGAATCACCGAAGCCATTATTAATGGTTGCAGTAATTGCAGAAGTCGGAGCACTGCCGTCTTTGATGCTAGCAATAACATCTGCAGCAGTGGATTCTTTATAACCAGCACTGACAGTATAAGTAACTGTACCATTTGCGTCTGCTGCACCCGGTGCAGAGAGTTGAGCAGCGGTTAAATCAGCTTTAGTTGCTGCAGTATTCGCCACAGAACCAGAACCGTTAACGTTAAAACCTGTCAGGTTCAAGGTAGAAGAGTCAATCTTCTTCAGGTCGATAGTGATGGTCTGGCCATCGTTCGCGCCAACCTGAATTTTCATGGAACCGTCTTTTGCCAGCACGTTCACGCCGTTGAACTGGGTCTGACCGGATACGCGATCAATTTCGTCCAGACGGGATTTAATTTCGTCCTGGATAGAGTCCAGGTCAGACTGGGAGTTGGTACCGGTGGTTGCCTGAACGGTCAGTTCACGCACACGCTGTAAGTTGTTGTTGATTTCGGACAGCGCGCCTTCAGTGGTCTGTGCAACAGAAATACCGTCGTTGGCGTTACGTGCAGCCTGAGTCAGGCCTTTAATGTTAGAAGTAAAACGGTTAGCAATCGCCTGACCTGCGGCGTCATCCTTCGCGCTGTTAATACGCAAGCCAGAAGACAGACGCTCGATAGAACTCGACAGCGCAGACTGGTTCTTGTTGATATTATTTTGAGTGATCAGCGAGAGGCTGTTGGTATTAATGACTTGTGCCATGATTCGTTATCCTATATTGCAAGTCGTTGATTACGTATTGGGTTTCCACCCGTCGGCTCAATCGCCGTCAACCCTGTTATCGTCTGTCGTAAAACAACCTTTAGAATTTTTTTCACAAACAGCCATTTTTTGTTAGTCGCCGAAATACTCTTTTCTCTGCCCCTTATTCCCGCTATTAAAAAAAACAATTAAACGTAAACTTTGCGCAATTCAGGCCGATAACCCCGGTATTCGTTTTACGTGTCGAAAGATAAAAGGAAATCGCATGGCAAGTATTTCATCGCTGGGAGTCGGGTCAGGTCTGGATTTAAGTTCAATCCTTGATAGCCTCACCGCCGCGCAAAAAGCGACGCTAACCCCCATTTCAAATCAGCAATCGTCGTTTACCGCTAAACTTAGCGCCTACGGTACGCTGAAAAGCGCGCTGACGACTTTCCAGACCGCCAATACTGCATTGTCTAAAGCCGATCTTTTTTCCGCCACCAGCACCACCAGCAGCACCACCGCATTCAGTGCCACCACTGCGGGTAACGCCATCGCCGGGAAATACACCATCAGTGTCACCCATCTGGCGCAGGCGCAAACCCTGACCACGCGCACCACCAGAGACGATACGAAAACGGCGATCGCCACCAGCGACAGCAAACTCACCATTCAACAAGGCGGCGACAAAGAGCCGATCACCATTGATATCAGCGCGGCTAACTCGTCGTTAAGCGGGATCCGTGATGCCATCAACAACGCAAAAGCAGGTGTAAGCGCAAGCATCATTAACGTGGGTAACGGTGAATATCGTCTGTCAGTCACATCGAATGACACCGGCCTTGATAATGCGATGACGCTCTCGGTTAGCGGTGATGATGCGCTACAAAGTTTTATGGGCTATGACGCCAGTGCCAGCAGCAACGGCATGGAGGTCTCGGTCGCCGCCCAGAATGCGCAGCTGACGGTCAACAACGTCGCCATTGAGAACAGCAGCAACACCATCAGCGACGCGCTGGAAAACATCACCCTGAACCTGAACGATGTCACCACGGGCAACCAGACGCTAACCATCACTCAGGACACCTCCAAAGCGCAAACGGCGATTAAAGACTGGGTGAATGCCTATAACTCGCTAATAGATACCTTCAGCAGCCTGACCAAATACACCGCCGTAGATGCGGGAGCTGATAGCCAGAGTTCTAGCAATGGCGCACTGCTCGGCGACTCCACGTTGCGGACGATTCAGACGCAGTTGAAGTCGATGCTGAGTAATACCGTTAGTTCTTCCAACTATAAAACGTTGGCGCAGATTGGTATCACGACCGATCCCAGCGATGGCAAACTGGAGCTGGATGCCGACAAACTCACCGCTGCATTGAAAAAAGATGCCAGCGGCGTAGGTGCATTGATTGTTGGCGATGGTAAAAAAACCGGCATCACGACCACCATCGGCAGCAACCTGACCAGTTGGCTTTCGACAACGGGCATTATTAAAGCCGCTACCGATGGCGTTAGTAAGACCCTGAATAAGTTAACTAAAGACTATAACGCCGCCAGCGATCGCATTGATGCGCAGGTCGCTCGCTACAAAGAACAATTTACCCAGCTGGACGTTTTAATGACCTCGTTAAACAGCACCAGCAGCTACTTAACGCAGCAGTTCGAAAACAACAGTAATTCCAAGTAATCATTATTTATCGGGAGACAGGTCATGTACGCGGCAAAAGGCACCCAGGCCTATGCACAAATTGGCGTCGAAAGCGCCGTAATGAGCGCCAGCCAGCAACAGCTGGTCACCATGCTATTTGATGGAGTGCTGAGCGCACTGGTTAGAGCGCGCCTGTTTATGCAGGACAACAATCAGCAAGGCAAAGGCGTCTCTTTGTCAAAAGCGATCAACATCATTGAGAACGGGCTGCGGGTGAGTCTTGATGAAGAGAGCAAAGACGAACTAACCCAAAACTTGATTGCTCTTTATAGCTATATGGTCAGGCGCTTGCTGCAAGCCAATTTACGCAACGATGTCTCCGCAGTCGAAGAAGTGGAAGCATTAATGCGCAATATTGCCGATGCCTGGAAAGAGTCTTTACTCTCCCCTTCATTGATTCAGGACCCAGTCTGATGAACCATGCACCGCATTTGTATTTCGCCTGGCAACAACTCGTCGAAAAAAGCCAGCTCATGTTACGCCTGGCAACAGAAGAACAGTGGGACGAACTCATCGCCAGCGAAATGGCGTATGTGAATGCGGTGCAGGAGATTGCACACCTGACTGAAGAGGTTGAGCCGTCCACCACGATGCAGGAGCAACTCCGCCCGATGCTGCGCCTGATTCTCGATAACGAAAGCAAGGTGAAGCAGTTATTACAGATTCGGATGGATGAACTGGCGAAACTGGTCGGTCAGTCATCGGTGCAAAAATCAGTGTTAAGTGCCTATGGCGATCAGGGCGGCTTTGTGCTGGCTCCGCAGGATAACCTCTTTTGAATCTTAACGAGCCGATGGCTCGCGAATAATCCGATTACGGCTACGCTTCTAATGTTCCCCTTGAATGGAGTCGAAGAATGCGTAATCCCACGCTGTTACAATGTTTTCACTGGTATTACCCGGAAGGCGGTAAGCTCTGGCCTGAACTGGCCGAGCGCGCCGACGGTTTTAATGATATTGGTATCAATATGGTCTGGTTGCCGCCCGCCTATAAAGGCGCATCGGGCGGGTATTCGGTCGGCTACGACTCCTATGATTTATTTGATTTAGGCGAGTTTGATCAGAAAGGCAGCATCCCTACTAAATATGGCGATAAAGCACAACTGCTGGCCGCCATTGACGCCCTGAAACGTAATGACATTGCGGTGCTGCTGGACGTGGTAGTCAACCACAAAATGGGCGCGGATGAAAAAGAAGCTATTCGCGTGCAACGTGTAAATGCTGATGACCGTACGCAAATTGATGAAGAAATCATTGAGTGCGAAGGCTGGACGCGTTACACCTTCCCCGCCCGTGCCGGGCAATACTCGCAGTTTATCTGGGATTTCAAATGTTTTAGCGGTATCGACCATATCGAAAACCCTGATGAAGATGGCATATTTAAAATTGTTAACGACTACACCGGCGAAGGCTGGAACGATCAGGTTGATGATGAACTCGGTAATTTCGATTATCTGATGGGCGAGAATATCGATTTTCGCAATCATGCCGTGACGGAAGAGATTAAATACTGGGCGCGCTGGGTGATGGAACAAACACAATGCGACGGTTTTCGTCTTGATGCGGTCAAACATATTCCGGCGTGGTTTTATAAAGAGTGGATCGAACACGTACAAGAAGTTGCGCCAAAGCCGCTGTTTATTGTGGCAGAGTACTGGTCGCATGAAGTCGATAAACTGCAAACGTATATTGATCAGGTGGAAGGCAAAACCATGCTGTTCGATGCGCCGCTGCAGATGAAATTCCATGAAGCATCGCGCATGGGACGCGACTACGACATGACGCAGATTTTCACGGGTACATTAGTGGAAGCCGATCCTTTCCACGCCGTAACCCTCGTTGCCAACCACGACACCCAACCGTTGCAAGCCCTCGAAGCACCGGTCGAACCGTGGTTTAAACCGCTGGCGTATGCTCTAATTTTGTTGCGGGAAAATGGCGTTCCTTCGGTATTCTATCCTGACCTCTATGGCGCGCATTACGAAGATGTTGGCGGTGACGGGCAAACCTATCCGATAGATATGCCAATAATCGAACAACTTGATGAGTTAATTCTCGCCCGTCAGCGTTTCGCCCACGGTGTACAGACGTTATTTTTCGACCATCCGAACTGCATTGCCTTTAGCCGCAGTGGCACCGACGAATATCCCGGCTGCGTGGTGGTCATGTCGAACGGGGATGATGGCGAAAAAACCATTCATCTGGGAGAGAATTACGGCAATAAAACCTGGCGTGATTTTCTGCGGAACCGGCAAGAGAGCGTAGTGACCGACGAAAACGGCGAAGCAACCTTCTTTTGCAACGGCGGCAGCGTCAGCGTGTGGGTTATCGAAGAGGTGATTTAAATTCATCCCCGGCGGCAAGCCGGGGAGATTTCATTACGGCAGTGGCGTCGGTAACGGCGCTTTATCCAGCGCGGCGGCACACTCTGCCGTCGGGCGATCCACACGCTCCATCGTCATACCATCGTACTCAATGGTGTTACCGTCACGCTCAACCTCGTACAGCTCCCGTTTCACGGTAACGTTAGTGAGATCATCAGACATCAATGTCAACTTACCCGGCACGGCAATCACCCGCTGCCACTGACGACAATCCAGGGTATCGCCCTCTTTAGTGACAATCAGGCTGCCTATCGCTTCCGGACTGACCAGCGCACTTTGCGGCCCTTTGGTCTGCCAGTAGCCCGCCAGCCAGTCCGGCGCGGGGGTTTTCACGACATTGTTATAGTTTTCGACTTCGGCACAGCCCGCCAGCAACATGAGCGCGCCTGCAATTGCGAGTTTTTTCATCATTCGTCCTGCATGAGAAGAAAAGAGGATTGTGGCATTAAAGCCCTGATGTCGCCAGCCTTTCCAGGTTCAGAGAGAAATTTGATCTAACTATTATTTTTGTGAATTATTACCCTGAAAATAAATTTGCTTGATGTATGATTCGCGACTCTTGTTTCAAACCTTCTGAGTTCAGAGGCTACATACATGTCATGGCAGCAATTCAAACACGCCTGGTTGATTAAATTCTGGGCACCCATCCCTGCGGTCATCGCGGCGGGTATTCTCTCCACTTACTACTTTGGCATCACTGGCACCTTTTGGGCTGTCACGGGTGAATTTACCCGTTGGGGCGGTCAGCTTCTGCAGCTGTTCGGCGTCCATGCTGAAGAGTGGGGTTATTTTAAAATTATCCATCTGGAAGGATCGCCATTAACCCGCATCGACGGGATGATGATCCTCGGTATGTTTGGCGGCTGCTTTGCTGCAGCGCTGTGGGCCAACAATGTCAAACTACGCATGCCGCGCAGCCGTATCCGCATTATGCAGGCCATTATTGGCGGCATTATCGCCGGTTTTGGCGCGCGTCTGGCAATGGGCTGTAACCTGGCGGCGTTCTTTACCGGCATTCCTCAGTTCTCGCTGCATGCCTGGTTCTTTGCCATCGCCACTGCCATTGGTTCATGGTTTGGCGCGCGCTTTACCCTGCTGCCCATCTTCCGTATTCCCGTGAAAATGCAGAAAGTTTCTGCCGCCTCACCGCTGACGCAAAAACCGGATCAGGCGCGGCGTCGTTTTCGTCTCGGGATGCTGGTCTTTTTCGGCATGCTGGGCTGGGCACTGCTGACGGCGATGAACCAACCAAAACTGGGGCTGGCAATGCTGTTTGGCGTCGGCTTTGGTTTACTGATTGAACGTGCGCAAATCTGCTTTACTTCGGCGTTCCGCGATATGTGGATCACCGGACGTACCCACATGGCGAAAGCAATCATTATCGGTATGGCGGTAAGTGCCATCGGGATCTTCAGTTACGTACAGTTAGGCGTTGAACCCAAAATCATGTGGGCGGGACCAAACGCGGTAATTGGTGGTTTACTGTTTGGATTTGGCATCGTGCTGGCAGGCGGCTGCGAAACCGGCTGGATGTACCGCGCGGTAGAAGGCCAGGTGCACTACTGGTGGGTCGGTCTGGGCAATGTGATCGGCTCAACGATTCTGGCGTACTACTGGGATGATTTCGCTCCGGCGCTGGCCACCGACTGGGACAAAATCAACCTGCTAAAAACCTTTGGTCCGATGGGTGGCCTGCTGGTGACATATTTGCTGCTGTTTGCTGCGCTGATGTTGATTATCGGCTGGGAAAAACGCTTCTTCCGCCGTGCGGCACCGCAGACTGCTAAGGAGATCGCATGAAAAATATCGTTCCTGATTACCGCCTTGATATGGTGGGTGAACCCTGCCCTTATCCGGCAGTCGCAACCCTTGAGGCGATGCCGCAGTTAAAAAAAGGTGAGATCCTGGAAGTGGTGAGCGACTGTCCGCAGTCGATCAATAATATTCCACTGGATGCGCGTAATCACGGCTATACGGTGCTGGATATTCAGCAAGACGGGCCGACCATTCGTTATTTAATTCAGAAGTAATCCCTCATTCCCGCTGTGGCCAACAGCGGGAACATCGTTACCTCTGTATCACATAGATTTTACCCGCCCCCTCTCCTATTCTTTTCAGTATGATCTCAGGAGGTTGCTATGTGTGGACGCTTTGCCCAATCCCAAACGCGTGAAGATTACCTTGCGCTTCTCGCGGAAGATATTGAACGCGATATTCCCTACGATCCCGAACCCATTGGCAAATACAACGTCGCGCCAGGAACCAAAGTTCTTCTGCTCAGTGAACGTGATGAACACCTTCATCTGGATCCGGTTTTCTGGGGATATGCTCCCGGATGGTGGGATAAACCGCCGCTGATTAACGCCCGCGTAGAAACTGCGGCAACCAGTCGTATGTTTAAACCGCTCTGGCAACATGGTCGGGCAATCTGTTTTGCCGATGGCTGGTTTGAGTGGAAAAAAGAAGGCGACAAAAAGCAGCCTTATTTTATCTATCGTGCTGACGGACAACCTGTTTTTATGGCCGCGATAGGAAGCACACCATTTGAGCGTGGTGACGAAGCCGAAGGATTTTTGATCGTCACTGCGGCGGCAGATCAAGGTCTGGTAGATATTCATGACCGCCGCCCGCTGGTTCTGTCGCCAGAAGCTGCACGGGAATGGATGCGGCAAGAGATTAGCGGTAAAGAAGCCTCTGAAATTGCTGCCAGTGGCTGTGTGCCAGCAAACCAGTTCACCTGGCACCCGGTATCGCGCGCGGTGGGTAATGTTAAAAACCAGGGCGCGGAGTTAATTCAACCTGTTTGATAAGCCTGGAGATTATTGATCAACAATACTGCGTCATAAGAAATCTCTATTAGACAAAGATTTCATTACCTGTTGGCATATTGCAAAAATAACACCAATACGGAATCGTCATGTTCACGATTAAAACAGATGATCTCACCCATCCAGCAGTGCAAGCATTAGTGGCTTACCATATTTCCGGCATGCTGCAGCAGTCTCCCCCCGAAAGCAGTCATGCTTTAGATGTGCAAAAATTACGTAACCCGGCAGTGACATTCTGGTCAGTATGGGAAGGCGAACAACTCGCAGGAATTGGTGCGCTGAAGTTGCTGGATGATAAACATGGCGAACTGAAATCAATGCGTACCGCGCCAAATTATTTACGTCGAGGTGTCGCCAGTCTGATTTTACGCCACATTTTGCAGGTCGCCCATGACAGATGCCTTCATCGCCTGAGCTTAGAAACGGGTACACAGGCTGGATTTACGGCCTGCCATCAACTTTATTTGAATCATGGTTTCGTTGATTGCGAACCGTTTGCTGATTATCAACTTGATCCACACAGTCGATTTTTGTCATTGACGCTATGCGAAAATAATGAATTGCCATGAGCCAGACGCAGCACATTCTTGCATTCGACGTGCTGCGCCTTTATTCATCACCAGCCGCATATGTCTTGTCCTTAGACGCTCCTTCCACATGCGCCACAAGAAACCTCTATTCCAGTGACACAATTATGCCTAATTATTTCCATTGCCCGGAATATGAATAAAAACATCAACAAAGATTAAATTATTCAAACGTTACTGTTGCGTCAGTGGTCGTAGCAACATCCGACGTGGTGATGTGTGTTAAAGGAGACGCTCTGATGCTCAGATGGTTTATCGCGTTTACGGATCGTGGATGGCAGAAAACAATCAGGATCAGGTATCCATTTTAAACCAGAAATTGATTGAGTTTGCCCCATCCATGCCCCACGCTGTGGGATCGGATGTAATTAAACAAGCATAGTCAACAGGTTACACAACCTACACCTGCATGCTCATCACTTCCTGATACGCCGCCACCAGCTTATTACGCACCTGAATCCCCATTTGCATTGAAACTGAGGCTTTTTGCATATCGGTCATCACATCGTTTAACGCCACGCCGGGTTCACCGAGAGTGAATTTTTCTGCCTGCGTGCGGGCGGCTGTTTGTGTATCGCTTATGCGATCGAGCGCGGCGTGCAGCTGCCCGGCAAAACTAATGGTCGGTTGCGGCAGTGATTCCTGCGCACGTGCACTCATCGCCGTGGTCTGTAACTGGCTGATAACCCCTTCAATCCCCTGTATCGCTGACATTTTCATCTCCCGGATAATTTCTGGTAGCAAAGCCTACCAGTAAGTCAATAAGACAAAGGCGCTAAATAGCAACAAAAAAACGGGTTTATTGGCGGATAGAAAAAAACGAAAGCACAAATAATGGGAGCGTCAATTTTTCGAGTTTGCTGACCCGGGAGTGAGTCTTGTTCCACTTTGCCAATAACGCCGTCCATAATCAGCCACGAGGTGCGCGATGAATGCGACTGCAGCCCAGACAAAATCTCTTGAGTGGCTTAATCGCCTGCGTGCGAATCCGAAAATTCCATTGATTGTTGCCGGTTCCGCAGCAGTGGCGGTCATGGTCGCACTGATCCTGTGGGCGAAAGCCCCCGACTACCGCACATTATTCAGCAATCTTTCCGATCAGGATGGTGGCGCAATTGTCAGCCAACTGACGCAAATGAATATTC
Source organism: Escherichia sp. WS3227_2 (assembly GCF_046486495.1). Classification (NCBI taxonomy): domain Bacteria; kingdom Pseudomonadati; phylum Pseudomonadota; class Gammaproteobacteria; order Enterobacterales; family Enterobacteriaceae; genus Escherichia; species Escherichia sp. WS3227_2. The sequence goes on along the minus strand of NZ_JBJQLG010000009.1, from coordinate 27,815 downwards.
CTTACCGCTTCAGCGAAGCCAGCGGCGCTATTGAAGTTCCGGCAGATAAAGTTCACGAACTGCGTCTGCGCCTGGCACAACAAGGTTTGCCCAAAGGCGGCGCGGTCGGTTTCGAACTGCTCGATCAGGAAAAGTTTGGTATCAGCCAGTTCAGCGAACAGGTGAATTATCAGCGGGCGCTGGAAGGCGAGCTTTCTCGTACCATCGAAACTATCGGCCCGGTAAAAGGGGCGCGCGTACATCTGGCAATGCCGAAACCGTCTTTATTCGTCCGTGAACAAAAATCCCCTTCTGCATCGGTGACGGTAAATCTGTTACCCGGCCGCGCACTCGATGAAGGGCAAATTAGCGCCATTGTGCATCTGGTTTCCAGCGCGGTTGCTGGTCTGCCGCCGGGGAACGTCACGCTGGTGGATCAGGGTGGACATCTGTTAACCCAGTCCAATACCAGCGGGCGCGATCTTAATGACGCTCAGTTGAAATATGCCAGCGATGTCGAAGGCCGGATTCAGCGGCGTATTGAAGCGATCCTGTCGCCAATTGTTGGTAACGGTAATATTCACGCCCAGGTTACGGCGCAACTGGACTTCGCCAGTAAAGAACAAACGGAAGAACAGTATCGCCCTAACGGTGATGAATCTCAGGCGGCGCTTCGTTCACGCCAGCTTAATGAGAGCGAGCAAAGCGGTTCCGGTTATCCGGGCGGCGTACCGGGGGCGTTGTCGAATCAACCGGCTCCAGCGAATAACGCGCCAATCAGCACGCCTCCGGCAAATCAAAATAACCGTCAGCAGCAGGCGAGCACCACCAGCAATAGTGGGCCGCGTAGCACACAGCGGAATGAAACCAGTAACTACGAAGTCGATCGCACCATTCGTCATACCAAAATGAACGTGGGCGATGTGCAACGTCTGTCCGTCGCGGTAGTGGTGAATTACAAAACCTTGCCAGATGGCAAACCGTTGCCTCTCAGCAACGAACAGATGAAGCAAATTGAAGATCTGACCCGCGAGGCGATGGGCTTTTCTGAAAAACGCGGTGATTCGCTCAATGTTGTTAACTCGCCGTTCAATAGCAGTGACGAAAGCGGTGGAGAACTGCCGTTCTGGCAACAGCAAGCGTTTATCGATCAGTTAATGGCTGCCGGCCGCTGGTTGCTGGTACTGCTGGTGGCGTGGCTGCTGTGGCGGAAAGCGGTACGCCCGCAGCTAACACGTCGCGCTGAGGCGATGAAAGCTGTGCAGCAACAGGCGCAGGCCCGCGAGGAAGTGGAAGATGCGGTGGAAGTCCGCCTGAGCAAAGACGAACAACTCCAACAACGGCGCGCTAACCAACGTCTGGGGGCAGAAGTCATGAGCCAGCGTATCCGTGAAATGTCTGATAACGATCCGCGCGTGGTGGCGCTGGTCATTCGCCAGTGGATAAATAACGATCATGAGTAACCTGACAGGCACCGATAAAAGCGTCATCCTGCTGATGACCATTGGCGAAGACCGGGCGGCAGAGGTGTTCAAGCACCTCTCCCAGCGCGAGGTGCAAACCCTGAGCGCTGCAATGGCGAACGTTACGCAGATCTCCAACAAGCAGCTAACCGATGTGCTGGCGGAGTTTGAGCAAGAAGCTGAACAGTTTGCCGCACTGAATATCAACGCCAACGATTATCTGCGTTCGGTATTGGTCAAAGCTCTGGGTGAAGAACGTGCCGCCAGCCTGCTGGAAGATATTCTCGAAACCCGCGATACCGCCAGCGGTATTGAAACGCTCAACTTTATGGAGCCGCAGAGCGCCGCCGATCTGATTCGCGATGAGCATCCACAAATTATCGCCACCATTCTGGTGCATCTGAAGCGCGCCCAGGCCGCCGATATTCTGGCGTTGTTCGATGAACGTCTGCGCCACGACGTGATGTTGCGTATCGCCACCTTTGGCGGTGTGCAGCCTGCCGCACTGGCGGAGCTGACCGAAGTACTGAATGGCTTGCTCGACGGTCAGAATCTCAAGCGCAGCAAAATGGGCGGCGTGAGAACGGCAGCCGAAATTATCAACCTGATGAAAACTCAGCAGGAAGAAGCCGTTATTACCGCCGTGCGTGAATTCGACGGCGAGCTGGCGCAGAAAATCATCGACGAGATGTTCCTGTTCGAGAATCTGGTGGATGTCGACGATCGCAGCATTCAGCGTCTGTTGCAGGAAGTGGATTCCGAATCGCTGTTGATCGCGCTGAAAGGGGCCGAGCAGCCACTGCGCGAGAAATTCCTGCGCAATATGTCGCAACGTGCCGCCGATATTCTGCGCGACGATCTCGCCAACCGTGGTCCGGTGCGTCTGTCGCAGGTGGAAAACGAACAGAAAGCGATTCTGCTGATTGTGCGCCGCCTTGCCGAAACTGGCGAGATGGTGATTGGCAGCGGCGAGGATACCTATGTCTGATAATCTGCCGTGGAAAACCTGGATGCCGGACGATCTTGCGCCACCACCGGCAGAGTTTGTGCCAATAGTCGAGCCGGAAGAAACCATCATTGAAGAGGCCGAACCCAGCCTTGAGCAGCAACTGGCGCAACTGCAAATGCAGGCCCACGAGCAGGGTTATCAGGCGGGGATTGCCGAAGGTCGCCAGCAAGGTCACGAACAGGGCTATCAGGAAGGACTGGCCCAGGGGCTGGAACAAGGTCTGGCAGAGGCGAAGTCTCAACAAGCGCCAATTCATGCCCGGATGCAGCAACTGGTCAGCGAATTTCAAACTACCCTTGATGCGCTTGATAGTGTGATTGCTTCACGCCTGATGCAGATGGCGCTGGAAGCGGCACGCCAGGTGATCGGTCAGACGCCAACGGTGGATAACTCGGCACTGATCAAACAGATCCAACAGTTGTTGCAGCAAGAACCGTTATTCAGCGGGAAACCACAGCTGCGCGTACACCCGGATGATCTGCAACGTGTGGATGATATGCTCGGCGCAACCTTAAGTTTGCATGGCTGGCGCTTGCGGGGCGATCCCACACTCCATCCTGGCGGCTGTAAAGTCTCCGCCGATGAAGGCGATCTCGACGCCAGTGTCGCCACTCGCTGGCAAGAACTCTGCCGTCTGGCAGCACCAGGAGTGGTGTAATGACCACGCGCCTGACTCGCTGGCTAACCACGCTGGATAACTTTGAAGCCAAAATGGCGCAGTTGCCTGCGGTACGTCGCTATGGACGATTAACCCGCGCTACCGGGCTGGTGCTGGAAGCCACCGGATTACAATTGCCGCTCGGCGCAACCTGTGTCATTGAGCGCCAGAACGGCAGCGAAACGCACGAAGTAGAAAGCGAAGTCGTTGGCTTTAACGGTCAACGGCTGTTTTTAATGCCGCTGGAGGAAGTGGAAGGTGTCCTGCCCGGCGCGCGTGTATATGCCAAAAACATTTCGGCAGAAGGGCTGCAAAGCGGCAAGCAGTTGCCGCTCGGTCCGGCGTTATTAGGTCGTGTTCTGGACGGTAGCGGTAAACCGCTCGATGGCCTGCCCTTCCCCGATACGACGGAAACCGGTGCGCTGATTACCCCGCCATTTAACCCGTTGCAACGTACACCGATTGAACATGTGCTGGACACCGGCGTGCGCCCAATCAATGCCCTGCTTACCGTCGGGCGCGGGCAGCGTATGGGGCTGTTTGCCGGGTCGGGCGTTGGTAAAAGTGTGCTGCTGGGGATGATGGCACGTTACACCCGCGCCGATGTCATTGTCGTGGGTTTGATTGGTGAACGTGGGCGCGAAGTAAAAGATTTTATTGAGAATATCCTCGGTGCCGAAGGGCGTGCACGCTCCGTGGTGATTGCCGCTCCGGCGGATGTTTCTCCGCTCCTGCGAATGCAGGGTGCCGCCTATGCCACACGCATTGCCGAAGATTTTCGCGATCGTGGTCAGCATGTGTTGCTGATTATGGACTCCCTCACCCGCTACGCGATGGCCCAGCGTGAGATTGCGCTGGCGATTGGCGAACCACCTGCCACTAAAGGTTATCCACCGTCGGTGTTTGCCAAATTACCGGCACTGGTCGAGCGTGCCGGAAATGGCATTAGCGGCGGCGGCTCGATTACCGCGTTTTATACCGTGCTCACCGAAGGCGATGACCAGCAGGACCCCATTGCCGACTCCGCGCGAGCCATCCTCGACGGTCATATTGTGCTGTCTCGCCGACTGGCGGAAGCCGGGCACTATCCGGCTATCGATATTGAAGCGTCGATCAGCCGCGCAATGACGGCGTTGATCAGTGAGCAACATTACGCGCGAGTGCGCACCTTCAAACAACTGTTGTCGAGTTTTCAGCGTAACCGAGATCTGGTTAGCGTCGGCGCGTATGCCAAAGGCAGCGATCCGATGCTCGACAAAGCCATCGCCCTGTGGCCGCAGCTGGAGGGCTATTTACAACAAGGCATTTTTGAACGCGCGGACTGGGAAGCGTCTCTCCAGGGGCTGGAGCGTATTTTCCCGACAGTGTCATAACCCAGGAGATAACGGCAGATGGCAGAACATGGTGCGCTGGCGACCCTGAAAGATCTGGCAGAAAAAGAGGTAGAGGATGCCGCGCGCCTGCTGGGTGAAATGCGTCGCGGATGTCAGCAGGCGGAAGAACAGCTCAAAATGCTGATCGATTATCAGAATGAATATCGCAATAACCTCAATAGCGATATGAGTGCCGGGATGACCAGCAACCGCTGGATCAACTATCAGCAGTTTATCCAGACGCTGGAAAAAGCCATTACTCAGCATCGCCAGCAACTTAATCAGTGGACGCAGAAAGTTGACATTGCCCTGAACAGCTGGCGAGAAAAGAAACAACGTTTGCAGGCCTGGCAAACACTGCAGGAACGGCAATCCACGGCGGCACTGCTTGCAGAAAACCGCCTCGATCAGAAAAAGATGGATGAGTTCGCCCAGCGCGCCGCCATGAGGAAACCTGAATGATTCGCATAGCGCCCTTGATTACCGCTGACGTTGATATCGCCACATTGTCTGGCGGCAAAGCCAGCGATGCTGCACAAGATTTTCTCGCGTTGTTGAGCGAAGCATTAACAGGCGAGGCAACAACCGACAAAGCGACTCCCCAGTTGCTGGTGGCAACAGATAAGCCCACGACAAAAGGCGAGCCGCTGGTCAGCGATATTGTTTCCGACGGGCAACAAGCGGATTTACTGATCCCTGTGGATGAAACACCGCCTGTCATCAACGACGAACAATCCACATCAACACCGTTAACCACCGCTCAGACGATAACGTTGGCTGCGGCGGCTGACAACAATACGACAAAAGACGAAAAAGCGGATGATCTTAATGAAGACGTCACCGCCAGCCTGAGCGCTCTTTTTGCGATGTTGCCGGGTTTTGACAATACGCCCAAAGTGACTGATGTGCCGTCAACCGTGTTACCGACAGAGAAACCAACGCTCTTCACAAAACTGACTTCTGCGCAACTCACAACAGCACAGCCTGATGACGCCCCCAGCACACCAGCTCAGCCATTAACACCGCTGGTAGCAGAAGCCCAGAGTAAAGCGGAAGTCATCAGCACACCTTCGCCGGTGACTGCTGCCGCCAGCCCGCTAATCACTCCACACCAGACACAGCCACTGCCTACCGTCGCCGCGCCTGTTTTGAGTGCACCGCTGGGTTCTCACGAATGGCAACAATCATTAAGCCAGCATATTTCGCTGTTCACCCGCCAGGGGCAACAAAGTGCAGAGTTGCGTCTGCACCCACAGGATTTAGGTGAAGTGCAAATCTCCCTCAAAGTGGATGATAACCAGGCGCAAATCCAGATGGTTTCACCGCATCAACACGTACGCGCCGCCCTGGAAGCAGCGCTTCCGGTACTGCGTACGCAGCTGGCCGAAAGTGGCATTCAGTTAGGGCAAAGCAACATCAGTGGCGAAAGCTTTAGTGGTCAGCAGCAGGCCGCTTCCCAACAACAGCAAAGCCAACGCACAGCAACCCATGAACCTCTGGCGGGGGAAGACGACGATACGCTTCCGGTTCCCGTCTCTTTACAAGGGCGTGTAACAGGCAACAGCGGCGTTGATATTTTCGCCTAACGTCAGAGGTAGCACCGTAATCCGCGTCTTTTCCCCGCTTTGTTGCGCTCAAGACGCAGGATAATTAGCCGATAAGCAGTAGCGACACAGGAAGACCGCAACACATGACTGATTACGCGATAAGCAAGAAAAGCAAGCGATCGCTTTGGATCCCGATTCTGGTATTCATTACCCTCGCGGCCTGTGCCAGCGCAGGTTACAGCTACTGGCATTCGCATCAGGTTGCCGCTGAAGACAAAGCGCAGCAACGCGTCGTGCCCTCCCCGGTCTTCTATGCGCTGGATACCTTTACGGTCAATCTGGGCGATGCGGATCGCGTGCTTTATATCGGCATAACCCTGCGACTGAAAGATGAAGCTACCCGCTCGCGGCTGAGTGAGTATTTGCCGGAAGTCCGTAGCCGTTTGCTGTTACTGTTTTCGCGTCAGGATGCTGCCGTACTGGCGACAGAAGAAGGCAAGAAAAAACTGATTGCCGAGATTAAAACCACACTTTCCACCCCGCTTGTTGCCGGGCAACCGAAACAGGATGTCACCGACGTGCTGTATACCGCTTTTATTCTGCGATAACGACATGGGCGATAGTATTCTTTCTCAAGCTGAAATTGATGCGCTGTTGAATGGTGACAGCGAAGTCAAAGACGAACCGACAGCCAGTGTAAGCGGCGAAAGTGACATTCGTCCGTACGATCCGAATACCCAACGACGGGTTGTGCGCGAACGTTTGCAGGCGCTGGAAATCATTAATGAGCGCTTTGCCCGCCATTTTCGTATGGGGCTGTTCAACCTGCTGCGCCGTAGCCCGGACATTACCGTCGGGGCCATCCGCATTCAGCCGTACCATGAATTTGCCCGCAACCTGCCGGTGCCGACCAACCTGAACCTTATCCATCTGAAACCGCTGCGCGGCACAGGGCTGGTGGTGTTCTCACCGAGTCTGGTGTTTATCGCCGTGGATAACCTGTTTGGCGGCGATGGACGCTTTCCGACCAAAGTGGAAGGTCGCGAGTTTACCCATACCGAACAGCGCGTCATCAACCGCATGTTAAAGCTGGCGCTTGAAGGCTATAGCGACGCATGGAAGGCGATTAATCCGCTGGAAGTTGAGTACGTACGTTCGGAAATGCAGGTGAAATTTACCAATATCACCACCTCGCCGAACGACATCGTGGTTAACACGCCGTTCCATGTGGAGATTGGCAACCTGACCGGCGAATTTAATATCTGCCTGCCATTCAGCATGATCGAGCCGCTACGGGAATTGTTGGTTAACCCGCCGCTGGAAAATTCGCGTAATGAAGATCAGAACTGGCGCGATAACCTGGTGCGCCAGGTGCAGCATTCACAGCTGGAGCTGGTCGCCAACTTTGCCGATATCTCGCTACGCCTGTCGCAGATTTTAAAACTGAAACCCGGCGACGTCCTGCCGATAGAAAAACCCGACCGCATCATCGCCCATGTTGACGGCGTCCCGGTGCTGACCAGTCAGTACGGCACACTCAACGGTCAATATGCGTTACGGATAGAACATTTGATTAACCCGATTTTAAATTCTCTGAACGAGGAACAGCCCAAATGAGTGACATGAATAATCCGGCCGATGACAACAACGGCGCAATGGACGATCTGTGGGCTGAAGCGTTGAGCGAACAAAAATCAACCAGCGGCAAAAGCGCTGCCGACGCGGTGTTCCAGCAATTTGGCGGTGGTGATGTCAGCGGAACGTTGCAGGATATCGACCTGATTATGGATATTCCGGTCAAGCTGACCGTCGAGCTGGGCCGCACACGAATGACCATCAAAGAGTTATTGCGTCTGACGCAAGGATCAGTCGTGGCGCTGGACGGTCTGGCGGGCGAACCGCTGGATATTCTGATCAACGGTTATTTAATTGCTCAGGGCGAAGTTGTCGTAGTCGCTGATAAATATGGCGTGCGGATCACCGATATCATTACTCCGTCTGAGCGGATGCGCCGCCTGAGCCGTTAGTGATGAATAACCACGCTACTGTGCAATCTTCCGCGCCGGTTTCTGCTGCGCCACTGCTGCAGGTGAGCGGCGCACTCATCGCCATTATTGCCCTGATCCTCGCTGCTGCCTGGCTGGTAAAACGGCTGGGATTTGCCCCGAAACGCACTGGCGTTAACGGTCTGAAAATTAGCGCCAGTGCTTCGCTGGGCGCGCGTGAACGGGTCGTGGTGGTCGATGTGGAAGATGCACGGCTGGTGCTCGGCGTTACCGCTGGGCAAATCAATCTGCTGCATAAACTTCCCCCTTCAGCACCAACGGAAGAGATACCGCAGACCGATTTTCAGTCGGTCATGAAAAACTTGCTTAAGCGTAGCGGGAGATCCTGATGCGTCGTTTGTTGTCTGTCGCACCTGTCCTTCTCTGGCTGGTTACGCCCCTCGCCTTCGCGCAACTGCCGGGTATCACCAGCCAGCCGCTGCCTGGCGGTGGACAAAGCTGGTCGCTCCCGGTGCAGACGCTGGTGTTCATCACCTCGTTGACGTTTATTCCGGCAATTTTACTGATGATGACCAGTTTCACCCGCATCATCATTGTTTTTGGTTTATTGCGTAACGCGCTGGGAACGCCCTCCGCGCCACCTAACCAGGTATTGCTGGGGCTGGCACTGTTTTTGACCTTTTTTATTATGTCACCGGTGATCGACAAAATTTATGTCGATGCGTACCAGCCATTCAGCGAAGAGAAAATATCAATGCAGGAGGCGCTGGAAAAAGGGGCGCAGCCGCTACGTGAGTTTATGCTGCGTCAGACCCGTGAGGCAGATTTAGGGTTGTTTGCCAGACTGGCGAATACCGGCCCGTTGCAGGGACCTGAAGCCGTGCCGATGCGCATTTTGCTCCCGGCCTACGTGACCAGCGAGTTGAAAACCGCATTTCAGATAGGCTTCACGATCTTCATTCCGTTTTTGATTATTGACCTGGTGATTGCCAGCGTGTTGATGGCATTGGGGATGATGATGGTCCCCCCCGCCACCATTGCTCTGCCCTTTAAACTGATGCTATTTGTACTGGTGGATGGCTGGCAATTGCTGGTCGGTTCGCTGGCGCAGAGCTTTTACAGCTAGAGAGGCAAAATGACACCTGAATCGGTCATGATGATGGGGACTGAAGCGATGAAAGTCGCGCTGGCACTGGCTGCCCCGCTATTGCTGGTGGCGCTGGTCACGGGCCTTATCATCAGTATTTTGCAGGCCGCCACGCAGATTAACGAAATGACGCTGTCGTTTATTCCGAAAATCATCGCCGTATTTATCGCCATTATTATTGCCGGACCGTGGATGCTCAATCTGTTGCTGGATTACGTCCGCACCTTGTTCACTAACCTGCCGTATATCATCGGGTAGCCGTACTATGTTGCAGGTGACAAGCGATCAATGGCTTTCCTGGCTAAGCCTGTACTTCTGGCCGTTACTGCGCGTGCTGGCGCTGATCTCCACCGCGCCAATTCTGAGCGAACGCAGCGTGCCGAAACGGGTAAAACTGGGTCTGGCAATGATGATCACGTTCGCCATTGCCCCATCATTACCAGCCAACGATGTTCCTGTTTTTTCGTTCTTTGCTCTGTGGCTGGCCGTGCAGCAGATCCTGATCGGCATTGCGCTTGGTTTTACCATGCAATTTGCCTTTGCCGCTGTGCGAACCGCTGGCGAAATTATCGGTCTGCAAATGGGGCTGTCATTTGCGACATTTGTCGATCCGGCCAGCCATCTTAATATGCCCGTTTTAGCGCGTATAATGGATATGCTGGCGTTACTGCTGTTCCTGACATTTAACGGTCATTTATGGTTGATTTCACTGCTGGTCGATACCTTTCACACCCTGCCGATTGGTGGCGAACCGTTGAACAGCAATGCGTTTCTGGCACTCACCAAAGCAGGGAGTTTGATTTTCCTTAACGGGCTGATGCTGGCGTTACCGCTCATTACTCTGCTGCTGACACTGAATCTGGCATTAGGTTTACTGAATCGTATGGCCCCGCAATTATCCATTTTTGTTATTGGATTTCCATTAACTCTGACTGTCGGTATCTCTTTAATGGCGGCATTAATGCCGTTAATTGCGCCTTTTTGCGAACATTTATTCAGTGAGATGTTTAATTTGCTGGCTGATATTATTAGTGAATTGCCATTAATATAATTCCGTAACGTTTATCATGTTATCCTAAGGATTATCCGAAAAATAATACCTACGAACATCTTCCAGGATACTCCTGCGGCGAAATATTTGTTTTAAGCTCACTCACATATCGCAACATTTACTTTACTTTAAGACAATTCCAGGCAAATTATACAACACTTTACGGGATAGTAAGTCCGCCTGAAAAATCGCGAGAGTGGCGCATTAGGTGACCCATGTTGTTCCGTTTAGTCATGATGAAATATTCAGGTAAGGGGAATTATCGTTACGCATTGAGTGAGGGTATGCCATGTCAACGATTATTATGGATTTATGTAGTTACACCCGACTAGGTTTAACCGGGTATCTGTTGAGTAGAGGGGTTAAAAAAAGAGAAATCAACGACATTGAAACCGTTGATGACCTTGCCATAGCTTGTGATTCACAGCGCCCTTCAGTGGTGTTTATTAATGAGGACTGTTTCATCCACGATGCTTCTAACAGTCAGCGTATCAAGCTCATCATTAATCAACATCCCAATACGTTATTTATCGTTTTTATGGCAATAGCCAATGTTCATTTTGATGAATATCTATTGGTCAGAAAAAATTTATTGATCAGTTCTAAATCGATTAAACCGGAATCTCTCGACGATATCCTTGGCGATATTCTGAAAAAAGAGACAACGATAACCTCGTTTTTAAATATGCCGACGTTATCATTGAGCCGAACCGAATCGAGTATGTTGCGAATGTGGATGGCAGGTCAGGGAACCATTCAAATCTCCGACCAAATGAATATCAAAGCCAAGACCGTTTCATCGCATAAAGGTAATATTAAACGTAAGATCAAAACGCATAATAAACAGGTTATCTACCATGTCGTCCGACTGACGGATAATGTGACTAATGGTATTTTTGTCAACATGCGCTAACACATTCTGACTGGTGGTTTCCCACCAGTCAGGCTGAATTAAATTACTCTGCTTTCTCCACAAAGATACCGTCCTGATGCCCTGCTTCATTAAAGAACCAGATGCCGAGCGGGTAGTCTTCCAGCGAAACCAGGTACATTGTGCCTTCACTAAACTCCTCAACTGCCAGTACCACGCCAGGACGACGCGGACCGCCATCCGTTTTGACTGTTACCCGATCATTCACCTTCATCGTTTTCCTCCTGTGGCTTTGTGCCAGTGTAGAACAATTTCGTTTTTCTGGCAGCGCCAGGCGCGCGCGAGTGCTGATTTTCTCGACGGTCTATACTTAAGAGATGCGAGGCGGACTTAACGACTGGCGGCAACAACAGAGTAATGGTTGCGAGGAAAGATGATGAAAACCGCAAAAGAGTACAGCGATACCGCAAAACGTGAGGTCAGCGTCGATGTCGATGCCCTGCTGGCGGCGATCAATGAAATTAGCGAAAGCGAAGTTCATCGCAGCCAGAACGATTCTGAACACGTTAGCGTCGATGGACGTGAATATCATACATGGCGTGAATTGGCGGATGCCTTCGAACTGGATATTCATGACTTCAGCGTCTCTGAAGTGAATCGTTGAATGCACAATAAAAAAATCCCGACCCTGAGGGGGTCGGGATGAAACTTGCTTAAGCAAGAAGCACTTAAAAAATTCGTTACACCAGGAAATCTGATGTGTTCATCACCTTATCCGCAATTTTTTTCGCTGACAAGAAAATATTCGTGATATGAATGATTAACGCTACTTATGAATAGAAATGTGACGCGCGTCACCCCTTGGTGGCTCTGGCGTCAACGGGATCGCTCCCGAAAAAATCATCTTTGATAATTTGTGCTGTTTTAAGAATCATCCTGGTAAGGGGAGTACTGCGCAACCATGCTTTCAATTCAACAACCACTACTGGTTTTTAGCGATCTTGATGGCACCCTGCTGGACAGTCATAGTTATGACTGGCAACCAGCAGCCCCCTGGCTCAGCCGTTTACGCGAAGCGAATGTTCCCGTCATTCTCTGTAGCAGTAAGACATCAGCGGAAATGCTGTACTTGCAAAAAACGTTGGGGCTACAAGGTTTACCGCTGATTGCCGAAAATGGCGCAGTGATCCAGCTTGCTGAGCAATGGCAGGATATAGACGGTTTTCCACGCATCATCTCAGGTATTAGCCATGGCGAAATCAGCCAGGTTTTAAATACGCTACGCGAGAAAGAACATTTTAAATTCACAACTTTTGATGATGTCGACGATGCAACCATCGCCGAATGGACGGGATTAAGCCGTAGCCAGGCGGCGCTGACGCAGCTACATGAGGCGTCGGTAACGCTAATCTGGCGCGACAGTGACGAGCGTATGGCACAATTTACCGCTCGTCTGAACGAACTGGGCTTGCAGTTTATGCAGGGTGCGCGCTTCTGGCACGTCCTGGATGCCTCTGCCGGAAAAGATCAGGCTGCCAACTGGATTATCGCGACCTATCAACAATTGTCAGGCAAACGCCCAACCACACTTGGCCTGGGCGATGGGCCAAACGATGCGCCCTTACTGGAGGTAATGGATTACGCGGTGATTGTGAAAGGGTTAAACCGTGAAGGGGTGCATCTGCATGATGAGGATCCAGCCCGCGTCTGGCGAACGCAGCGTGAAGGACCGGAAGGCTGGCGTGAAGGGCTGGACCATTTTTTCTCCGCCCATTAAGCGTTATCGCTCGCGAATACCCGATTGCGCCCGGCCTGTTTAGCGAGATAAAGTCGACGGTCGGCCAGTGACTGGAGTTGTTCAAAATCATAATCACCGGTTTCCTCGCTGCTGCTTACCCCCAGCGAGGCACTGATGCGTATCGTCGTACTCTTGGCGATCAACATCTCTTTTTCATTTAGCTTCAGGCGAATACGTTCTGCAACCTCCGCAGCCTGCGTCAGGCTCGCGCCTGGCAGAATCACACAAAACTCCTCACCACCGACCCGCCCGGCAACGTCCTGCGCACGCAAGGAACTGCTAATTAATCCGGCAGCATGAGAAAGAACACGGTCGCCCGCCTGATGACCAAAGCGGTCATTAATCGCTTTAAAATGGTCAAGGTCGACCTGAATGACAGAAAAAGGATGTTGGTGCGTCTGACACAATTTAGCGAGCGGACGGGCTTTTTCGAACAGTGCGCCACGGTTATATAAACGCGTTAAGGTGTCGTGCCACGCCTGCCACTGCAACGAGCTTTGCAAAACATACATGTTGCTGACCATCCGGCGAATCACATACCAGGAGATGAGTAACATGGTGGTAAAGAGCGCCCACAGCAGGGTTAATGCAATGCTGATACTGCCGAAATCACCACGCACGCCTTCGCTTAGCGTATGGACGCGCACCAGCACACCGTCGAAATGGTCCAGACGTTCCCAGCTAACATAACGACTGTTCATACGAATGCCGCCCCGCGTGTCATGTTCCATTGCCTGCGCCAGCAAGGCCAGTTCACGAGGATCAAAAATATTCCCTGTTGGATGGTCAGGATTGGAAGAGGTCAAAAATCTCAGCTTACTGTCATAGAGCTGATACTCACCATCGAGGTTTTTATCGATGGCGTTTCTTAAAAATTGCTGCATGGTACGCACGGGAATACTCATCCCCAGCACGCCATACCAGTAGTTATTACTGTCTACCGGAACACTGACGGTAACCTGCGGTTCAGTATTGCTGGCGTGTTCCGGTTGCGAAGTGAACCAGCGTACCGCGCGGTGACGATTTTCTCGTTGCGAATGGCCGATAAACCAGGGTTGGGTGACATAGCCGTAATAACGCGTTGGTACATTGCGCGTAAACAAGGTCGGCTGCGTCGAAACGTAAAATCCGGCACGCGAGACATACATCGCCTGTTCAACCATCGACGAGGAGTTGTGTGCCAGTCGCAGCAAGTAACCAACTTCCAGTGCAGCGGTAATTTCATTGTCGAGGCTTTCATTTTCGCGAGACAGGAGATTCCCCTCGCTGACTAATGCATCCGACACGCCATTGACTGGCAGGGTGCGTCGTCGGTTGAGTTCGATTTGCCAGGCGTGCTCGTCGCGATGCTGTTCGAACTCGGTTACGGCATTACGCAGAGAGGTGAAATCCAGTGGCGCTACGAGAGCTTCGCGCATGCCATTACGCAAAAAGATCAGTTTGTCGACGTTATACTGCAAATGCTTATCGAGCGCGTTGGCTACGTTTTCCAGATGATTACGCTGGCTGGAGATATAGGCATCTTCCAGCACCACCACTTCACGCCAGGTCAGCAAGGTGGAAAAAAGCAATACCACGATAAAGCAGAGATTAACGACATGACCAGGCCCCAGGCGGCGTGCGAGTTTTTTCAACCAGCTCTGGTTTTCCATTTTTGTCTCGTGCTGCACCCTGACGACTCCCAACCTGCTTTTTTATGATTCTGGCATAACCCGGCGATAACGTACCGCAAAACAGCGATAATTTTATAATGGTGGCATGATAAGACGCGACTATCATTCATTGCAGGCATTGGCACACCAGGCCGGATGTGATCCGGCCTGGTGTTAATGATACCCTTTCAAACTTCTTCCGCAGGACGACTCCCCTCCCCTGGAACAAGCTCGGTTTCATGAAAAGCTTCCCGCTTGACCCCGTAACCGTCATACCAACGACACTCAACCATACCGCTGGAGTATCCGGTGACAATCATCCGCGGGCCGCCCTCTTTAACCGTAACTTCCTCACTAACCATAAAGCTCATACTCGCCTCCTTTTTTCGAGTGAAACTTGTTCACCTTAGTTGAAGATGGCGAATTTTGCATAATAGCCAGTGCGAGTATTAATGTGCCTGACCGCGCATTTTCGCTACTGCTTTCACTCCCAGCACCACGATGCCGCCGATGATAAATCCAAGAATCAGATTTAAAACAGTCGGTAATATCATCGCCACCACTGCACTTTGCTGCCCGGCGAAATGTTCAATGGCGTGATGCAACGGCGCAATACCATGTACCACAATCCCGCCGCCGACGAGGAACATCGCCAGCGTGCCGACAATCGATAACGCTTTCATCAACCAGGGCGCGATAATCAATAACCCTTTACCTAATGCCTGCATCAGCGCGCTGGATTTTTCCGCCAGCCAATACCCCAGGTCATCAATCTTAACGATAACCCCTACCAGACCGTAGACGCCTACGGTCACTACCAGCGCGATGCCTGAAAGCACCAGCACCTGATTAAGCAACGGCGCTTCTGCCACAATCCCCAGCGTGATGGCGACGATTTCCGCAGACAATATAAAATCGGTACGAATCGCCCCTTTTATTTTGTCCTTTTCAAACTTCAGCGGATCCTGCGCCGCCAGCTTCTCCAGACGCTGCTGACTCTGCGCCGGATCTTCTTTATGTTTACGCGCCTCCAGCATATGCAGCACTTTCTCTACCCCTTCAAAGCAGAGAAACGCGCCGCCAATCATCAACAGTGGCGTAATCGCCCACGGGATAAACGCACTGATGATCAGCGCCAGCGGCACCAGAATCACTTTATTGATCAGCGATCCTTTCGCCACGCCCCAGACCACGGGAAGTTCCCGGTTGGCGCGCACGCCTGAAACTTGTTGCGCATTGAGCGATAAGTCATCCCCTAATACACCGGCGGTTTTCTTCGCCGCCAGTTTGCCCATCACGGAAATATCGTCCAGCAGTGTGGCGATATCATCGAGCAAAGTCAGTAAACTACTCCCGGCCAAAAGCATTCCCTCTCATTTTTATTGTTGAAGGGTGTAAGTATGAAGCAAAAACGGCAGCTCTGATACTTGCTTCACAGGTCAACATTTTTTTAACAATCAAGTGCAATTATATCTCTCGCCAGCAGAATGATTTTCACGTTTACTATGAACCACCTTTTTATTTCCACCGTGAGGGATTATGCGTTTCCGCCAGTTGTTACCGCTTTTTGGCGCGTTGTTTGCGTTGTATATCATTTGGGGCTCAACCTATTTTGTCATTCGGATTGGCGTGGAAAGCTGGCCGCCGTTAATGATGGCGGGCGTGCGATTCCTGGCAGCCGGTATTTTATTGCTGGCATTTTTGCTACTGCGCGGACACAAACTCCCCCCGCTACGTCCGCTGCTCAATGCCGCACTGATTGGCCTGTTATTATTGGCTGTCGGTAATGGCATGGTGACGGTTGCCGAGCATCAAAATGTTCCTTCCGGCATCGCCGCCGTAGTGGTTGCAACCGTGCCCCTCTTTACCCTGTGCTTCAGCCGCCTGTTTGGCATTAAAACGCGCAAACTGGAATGGGTGGGTATCGCCATTGGGCTTGCCGGAATCATCATGCTCAATAGCGGTGGAAATTTAAGCGGCAATCCGTGGGGCGCGATTCTGATTTTAATCGGCTCGATTAGCTGGGCGTTTGGCTCGGTTTATGGCTCGCGCATTACCTTACCTGTAGGGATGATGGCGGGTGCGATTGAGATGCTGGCGGCAGGCGTGGTGTTAATGATTGCGTCGATGATTGCGGGTGAAAAACTGACGGCGCTCCCTTCCCTTTCAGGCTTCCTTGCGGTCGGCTATCTGGCGCTGTTTGGTTCGATTATCGCCATCAACGCTTATATGTATTTAATCCGTAATGTCAGTCCGGCTCTCGCCACCAGCTACGCCTACGTTAACCCGGTGGTCGCGGTCTTGCTGGGTACGGGACTGGGCGGAGAGACGCTGTCGAAGATTGAATGGCTGGCGCTCGGCGTGATTGTCTTCGCGGTGGTACTGGTCACGTTGGGAAAATATCTCTTCCCGGCCAAACCCGTAGTTGCGCCAGTTATTCAGGACGCATCAAGCGAGTAAATGAATCCCCTGCGTGTCGATCTGCGCGCTGGCACCTTCGCCGCAGATCCACTCTTCCAGACGCTCGCTAAGCGCTTCATCCGTCAGCTTCTCGCGCCCACGTAACGTACACTCCCAGACAATCAATACGCGCCAGCCGAGTGCCTGCAAGCGACTGATATCGCGGCGATCGCGTTCAACATTTTTACCTATCTTCTCCAGCCAGAACTCGGTTCGAGTCGCAGGCACTTTAAACAAATAGCAGTGATGATGGTGCCAGAAGCAGCCGTGGGTAAATATCACGCAGCGATATTCATCAACGACAAAATCCGGGCGTCCGGGCAGACTGGCGTCCTGAACGCGAAATGCCAGGCCCTGCCCGGTTAACAGACTGGCGAGGCGCTTCTCAATCGCCGTATCACGCGTGGCAATTGCGCGCATATTTTTGCTGCGTGTGGCCTTATCGTGAACGTCGGCCATGTTGTGCCTCTTGCTGACGCAACGCCATCGCCAGTTTGATTTTTGGCTCAAGCAGTTTTGCCACCGCGGCAAAGACCGGCACGACCACCGAGTTACCGAACTGGCGATAGGCCTGAGTGTCCGAAACCGGAATGCGGAATTTCGCTTCTCCCGGCGCTTCAAAACCCATTAAGCGCGCACATTCCCGAGGCGTTAACCGACGTGGGCGATGTTGCTGATTCAGCGGATCGTCAAAGTCTTTCTCACCCGTTGCCATATCCCAGCCGCGATCGATTAAAATTTCCGCGCCATCTTTGTAATAACGCGCAGACAACGTACGCGTGACGCTTTGCGGATTGTTCGGATAAACCATTCCATAACCGAAGCCATTACCACGCGCCTGATGTTTTTTCGCATAACGATAGAGGTACTTCCACAGCACCGGCGTCAGGATATATTTCGCCTCGACCATCGGGTCCAGCAGCTGGGCCAGCGTCACTCGCTGCGCAGGGAAACATTCGCTGATATCACGCAGAGTAAAATCGGCTTTAAGATTCAGATCGCGACGAAAACCCACCAGCACGATGCGTTCACGGTGCTGCGGCAGGAAATGTTTGCCATCGATGATTTTCGGATCGTCCGGCCCGTTATCGTCTGCGTCGGCCACGTCATAGCCCAGTTCGTCCAGCGTCTGCATGATGATGCGGAACGTTTTACCCTGGTCGTGGCTTTTCAGGTTTTTGACGTTTTCGAGCACAAAAATCGCCGGTCGACGCGCGTCGATAATACGCACCACATCAAAGAACAGCGTGCCCTGGGTATCACAGGCAAAACCGTGCGCCCGCCCGAGCGAGTTCTTTTTCGATACGCCAGCCAGCGAAAATGGCTGACAAGGAAAACCCGCCAGTAATACATCGTGTTCAGGAATGTGTTGACGAATATGTTCCGCCGCCGCCTCATCACTCACGCCTTCTTTATGGCTGAGGGTGATGTCGCGGATATCTTCATTAAAATGATGCGTCGCCGGATCGCAATAATGGTTGGCTTTATAAGTGCGTACCGCATGTTTGTTCCATTCGCTGGTAAACACGCACTGTCCGCCAATCGATTCAAAACCGCGACGGATGCCGCCAATTCCGGCAAATAGATCGATAAAGCGAAACGCATAATGCGGATGATGCGCCGGTGGTTTGGGTAACAACGTTTGCAGATGGGCGAACTCTTTCTCACTTAAACGGTGCCATGCCGAGTCATTCGCCAGCGCACGTTTTAAAATTGCCGCGCTCCAGTGATTCTCACCCACACCATTAAGCTGCGCCACCAGCGTTTTAACATCATAAATTTGCAGCAGTTTCTCCAGCATTGCCTGTGCGGCATTCCCGGTGCTGTATGAATCGGTTACTGATATATTTTCCTGCATAGATTTAACCGGCCATCTGAGATGGCCGACAGGTTAACATAATTACAGCCATTTAGGGCCACGCGCTCAGCCCGCGGGTGAAAACGCATCTATCACCTTGTGATCGACACCTTCATTCTCCCCCGCCAGTTCGGCACTGAGCTTCGCCATAAACTCGACTAAAAATTGCGCGTTGTGCTGCGCCAGCTGCTTGCCTCTTGCGGTTTGCATGGTTTGCGGTAGCTTCAGCAACTTAGTCTGGAAATGATCCAGCGCGTAGCGTTTATCATCAAACGGGCGATGCTGTGCGAACGGATCTTCGCCATCAAACAGCGCCACGCCCAATGCCCCTGAAACGGCAAACACGCGCGCCAGGCCAATCGCCCCCAAGGCTTCCAGCCGATCCGCATCCTGGACGATTTTAGCTTCCGTTGTTAAGGGGGCGATTTGCGCGCTGAAACTGTGAGCGGCAATGGCATGACAAACGGCCTCGATTTTCTCCGCCGGAAATTGCACGAATTCTTCACGCAGCAGGCGACGCGTCTCTTCTGCCGCCAGGATTGAAGAACGCTGCCGTTGTGGATGATTTTTCGCCAGGCTCACAATATCGTGAAAATAACAAGCGGTTAAAATCACCAACATATCGACATCGTCATCTGCCGCCAGCTTCTGTGCCGTAGCCCAGACGCGGCGAAAATGACACACGTCATGGGCCGCGTCCTGGTGCTGATGATGGTTTTTCAACCAGTTTTCGAACTGTGCCTGCCAGTGTTGTAAGTCCATACGCGCTCCGTTGCCAAAGAGTCGCAACCTTAGCAGTTTTTATTCATAGCGTCTGCTACGTGCGGGACGAGGTCGGGTGTACCAGGCAATGCTGCCTAACAATGCCCCGACCAGAGCCATAAATAAAAATCCGACCAGTGCCCCTAACCACTTTCCCGCGGTAGAGCCTAAATCGCTTTCAAATCCCGACACCGGGGCATCAGGGATCCGGCTCATCACCCAGATGTAACGCGCCATTGCCCAGACGAAATAGCCACACCATGTATAGAAAGCCCACAAAGCCAGTTTGCCACCAGGACTGCGAGAGAGTCTCTCTTCCATCTTTGTCGAACCGTATTCCATTTTGAGATAACCCGGAAAATTCAGACTTAGTACTATTATGTGATAAAAGTCACATTTTTCCACATTGGATGAGCCAGTCAAGACTCAATCATTTTTTGAACAAATAGATAACTTTTGCGCAATGGCAGTGAATACAGGAAAAATCGTTTTGAGCGATTTTATTTATCTTTGATATCGGCTTTATTAATTCATTCAATCAATATATTAGCACTGATTACAATTATACCTTTTTATTTTTCTGTGTCATGATGCCTCCGTTATTAGCCTTTTATCGTCTTGTTTATATTTTTTGGGCCGGAATGATGCCGGCTTTTTTTATGCCTTCATTAATGTGCGCGTGATCACACCAGCCGTTTGGCGCAACAATCATTGATACCCCCTATGTTTCCGCTCAACTCATAACATATTGATATACATTTATAATTTTCATGAATATTTATATTTAGAATTCATAATTCTGAATCATATTAAATAGATTAGAAACATTTTGAAATCTTTTAAATACATTTGTTACATGTAATCTTTAAAATAAAATGAACTTCATAGAATAGTATCCAAATGTGCTTTTTTTTGGATAACGGCACTTATTGATATATTCATGAAGATTATAATCACAAGGGAATACATAATGAAAAGAAAAGTTCTGGCAATGCTGGTCCCGGCGTTATTAGTTGCTGGCGCAGCAAATGCGGCTGAAATTTATAATAAAGATGGCAATAAAGTTGATTTCTACGGCAAGATGGTTGGCGAACGCATCTGGTCAAATACTGATGATAATAACAGCGAAAACGAAGATACCTCCTATGCTCGTTTCGGTGTTAAAGGTGAAACCCAAATCACCAGCGAACTGACTGGTTTTGGTCAGTTTGAATACAACCTCGACGCCAGCAAGCCCGAAGGCTCTAATCAGGAAAAAACCCGTTTAACCTTCGCAGGTTTGAAATATAACGAGTTAGGATCTTTCGACTATGGTCGTAACTACGGTGTTGCTTATGATGCCGCAGCTTATACCGATATGTTAGTTGAATGGGGTGGTGATTCCTGGGCTTCCGCTGACAACTTCATGAACGGTCGTACCAACGGTGTTGCAACCTACCGTAACTCTGATTTCTTTGGTCTGGTTGATGGTCTGAATTTTGCTGTGCAATATCAAGGTAAGAACAGCAATCGTGGCGTTACTAAACAAAACGGTGATGGCTATGCGTTGTCTGTAGACTACAACATCGAAGGTTTTGGTTTTGTAGGTGCATATAGCAAATCTGATCGTACTAATGAACAAGCTGGTGACGGCTACGGTGATAACGCTGAAGTGTGGTCATTAGCAGCCAAGTATGATGCAAATAATATCTATGCAGCAATGATGTACGGTGAAACCCGCAACATGACCGTTTTGGCTAATGATCATTTTGCAAATAAAACCCAAAACTTTGAAGCTGTTGTACAGTATCAGTTCGACTTCGGTTTACGTCCGTCTTTAGGCTACGTATATTCCAAAGGCAAAGATCTTTATGCTCGTGATGGACATAAAGGTGTTGATGCTGACCGCGTAAATTATATCGAAGTTGGTACCTGGTACTACTTCAATAAGAACATGAACGTCTACACAGCATACAAATTTAACCTGCTGGATAAAGACGATGCAGCGATTACCGATGCCGCAACTGATGACCAGTTTGCAGTTGGTATCGTCTACCAGTTCTAATCAGCCAACGCGCCGCGGCGTGTTACTGTAAAACTTAACAATAGCCTGAGTTCGTCCCTCATCGAACTCAGGCTTTTTTATTGGCATTTCATCTCCATCTGCGGCACACGCATTTGCCAAAGCATATCGATACAGCACATTACCCCGCCCCTCCTGGCTCAATAAAATCTACCAGCGTCTCTTCCAGCCAACACCCAAATGCATTTCTTTATGAATTAATCTGCAACAAAACCGCCCCCCATATAGAAATATTTGCAAAAATAGTGCATGAAAAAAGCTTTTTCTCTGCCAATCCGGGATATAAATATTCATCAGCACCACGATATTCCACAGCACTAAATCTCTCCCCGCCGCCCCGTACCTCTGATAATGGTCTAAAATCATTGAGGCCACTTGCGACGACGTAGCTCAATAAGGAAAATTTGGCGTGAATAATATTCAACACCAGTGCAGCATCATCATTACATACTTACACCCACGACTACCGCTTTCGATATATTGACTCAATTTTCCAGCCTGGTTAAAAATAGCGACCAGCTCAGTCGCAAATATAGTGACTACCCTAACTAAGCAACAATAAGGAATACACTATGACTGTTCAAACAAGTAAAAATCCGCAGGTCGATATTGCTGAAGATAATGCATTCTTCCCTTCAGAATATTCGCTTAGCCAATATACCAGTCCTGTCTCTGATCTTGATGGCGTGGACTATCCAAAACCGTATCGCGGTAAACATAAAATTCTGGTGATCGCCGCGGACGAACGTTATTTGCCGACCGATAACGGAAAACTGTTCTCGACCGGTAACCATCCGATTGAAACATTGCTGCCGTTGTATCATCTCCACGCTGCAGGTTTCGAATTCGAAGTGGCGACCATTTCCGGTCTGATGACCAAGTTTGAATACTGGGCTATGCCGCACAAAGATGAAAAAGTAATGCCATTCTTTGAGCAGCATAAATCTTTGTTCCGCAATCCGAAGAAACTCGCGGATGTTGTCGCCAGCCTCAACGCTGACAGCGAATATGCAGCAATCTTTGTTCCTGGTGGTCATGGCGCACTTATTGGTTTACCAGAAAGCCAGGACGTGGCTGCCGCTTTACAGTGGGCAATCAAAAATGACCGTTTTGTTATCTCCCTTTGCCACGGCCCGGCGGCATTTCTGGCGCTTCGCCACGGCGATAACCCACTGAATGGTTATTCCATTTGCGCATTCCCAGACGCCGCAGACAAACAAACGCCAGAGATAGGCTATATGCCGGGTCATCTCACCTGGTACTTCGGCGAAGAGCTGAAGAAAATGGGCATGAACATCATTAATGACGACATCACCGGGCGAGTACATAAGGACCGTAAAGTTCTCACCGGCGACAGTCCTTTCGCAGCGAATGCGTTGGGTAAACTGGCGGCGCAGGAAATGCTGGCAGCTTACGCGGGTTAATCCCTGTTACGTTTGAATGTAAGCACATAATCAATCGCAGCCGCGTTAGTACTCACGACGTGGCTGCGTTTTTCACGGTTAATTTATGGCGTACTGAAGCCCTATGTTAATTTCTTTGCGGTAACGTAATCCGGAACACATTATGCTTATTGAGATAGTGATACGTAGCACTTCCCCCATGCAATTCGGCAATCGCTTTGACTAAAGAAAGACCAAGTCCCTGACCTACGGAATGACGCGAATTATCTCCCCGCCAAAATCTACGGAAGAGTTTTTCAGGCTCATGAATTTTCGTTCCAGGACTGGCGATATCAATATTAAGAGAACCGTTGGTATCAAGAAAACTGGTTATCTGAATACGCGATTTTTCTGGCGAATATCGAATAGCGTTAACAATAAGATTCGATAACATTCGTTGTAGTAAAATTTTATCCGCAAAGATTTGCTGATTGCACTCGACCTTAAAGCAAATCTCTTTCTCGTCTGAAAGGTATTCAAGATAGTCCAACAAATTTTCGACTTCCTTATTGAGAGAAAGCGAATCCAGTTTCACCAAAACATTGTTTTTATCTGCCCTGGCAAGAAACAGTATGTTCTCTGTTAACCGCGAAATATTTTCCAGCTCTTCAATGTTTCCGGCAATTGTTTTTTGATATTCAGCGATACTTCTGGTTTGACTGAGCGTAACCTGATTCTGACCCAGTAATGCATTAATTGGCGTTCTAAGTTCATGAGCGAGATCGTCAGCAAATTGACTTAGGCGTTCAAAATCTTTGACTAAGGCTTGGTGCATTTTATTCAACGCCTGCCCAAGAGGTTTTAGTTCTCTCGGTAATGCGCTAACCTCAACAGGCTCCCGGTTATCGTTATAATTCAGCGCTTCCGTTACACCACTCAACTTTTTGATCTCTCGTAACCCCGTTCTGATTAACAACGGACTTAATACTGAGCAAAGTATAATGGCGACAATGCAAATTATAATGCTATTAATTTTATACTGTTCAAGCATGTTATGTCTGGCTGAAGCCAATTTAGCCACAGTAACCGTTAATGATGGCGAAACTTCATCAATATTAATTCGTAAAGCATCTATCTCTGTATCATTAATAATGCTTCTGTAAATGCCAGCTGCGCTGATTGTCTCAGTAGCAGGTATGTTATTTAACATGCCATCACTGACATTTGTCCGGTTAACAATTTTATTGATGCTATCACCATGAATGATCAAGATATCCTGACTAACATCCATCATCCGGTTAAAGTACACAGGTAACGTATCTGGATTTACCCCATCAATTAACAACTGCTTGATCTGCGCTGTCCGGTTAATGAGTGTTGTATCATCGCGCCATTTCAACTCACTTGCCAGGCCATTATAGAGAGTCCAGACAATTCCAGCGCCAGCAACAGACAGCAGCAATATAAAAAGCAAGGTTAAACGGACGGTTATAGATAATCTTTTCATTATTTTTTTACCGCTACGAATGAATAGCCCATCCCCCGGATTGTGGCGATTAGCTTTTCAGGAAAAGGATCATCAACTTTTGCGCGGAGCCTGCGAATGGCGACGTCCACCGTATTGGTATCACTATCAAAGTTGATTCCCCAAATTTCACTCGCAATAACCGTTCTGGGGATAATCTCGCCAGCTCTGGAGGCCAGTAGCCAAAGTAACTGAAACTCCTTGCGCGTCAGTGTAATACTGATATTGTCCCTGCTCACACTTTGACTAACAGAGTCCATTCTTAAGCCACTGATTTCTAATGTTGAATTCAAAGCGTGATGTTGCCTTAATTGTGCCCGAACCCTTGCCAGCAACTCAGAAAATGAAAAAGGTTTTACCAGATAATCATTTGCCCCACTGTCCAGCCCTCTGACTCTGTCATCGACAGAATCTCTTGCAGTAAGGCAAATAACAGGAGTTTGCTTTGCCGTTCTTAACGTTTGTAAGATCTGCCAGCCATCCATACCCGGAAGCATAATATCCAGAATGATCAATGCATAATCATCCTTAAGCGCAAGATAAAGCCCATCTCTGCCATCAGAAACGGCATCAATGACATAACCCGCTTCGGAAAGCCCCTGCGTTACCCACTCCTGGGTCCTTTGATTATCTTCAATAAGTAAAATCTTCATGAAAATAATATGCCATAAATCATATGTTATAGAAACAGCCTGGTTCATTACAAAATTGTAATGCTGCTGTAAGGTTACCCTGGACGTTTTTTCGCTATCCTCAAAACTCATTCACATGACAAGGATATAAACATGTTAAAGCGTTATTTAGTACTCTCCGTAGTAACGGCTGCATTTTCATTACCTTCTTTGGTCTATGCTGCGCAACAAAACATTCTTAGCGTGCACATTTTGAACCAGCAAACAGGAAAACCCGCTGCCGACGTGACAGTCACTCTTGAAAAGAAAGCGGACAACGGCTGGTTACAACTTAATACCGCCAAAACAGATAAGGATGGACGAATTAAGGCACTGTGGCCCGAGCAAACTGTAACTACGGGCGATTACCGTGTCGTATTTAAAACCGGGGACTATTTCAAGAAACAAAATCTTGAAAGTTTCTTCCCTGAGATCCCCGTTGAATTTCATATCAATAAAGTGAACGAGCATTATCATGTGCCTTTATTACTTAGCCAATATGGGTATTCAACCTATCGTGGCAGTTAATGCATAAATATGTAAAAGCAGATCTCTGCTACTGTTAGGGAGGACACTCCCTGACAGATTAACAGTAAACGGCTCTTGCTGGCTAACGACAAAAAAGTGCGATGGCTTATGAAAAAGAATCAATTTTTAAAAGAATCAGATGTTACGGCCGAGTCGGTATTCTTTATGAAGCGTCGGCAGGTGTTAAAAGCACTGGGCATCAGCGCGGCTGCACTTTCTTTGCCTCACGCTGCGCATGCCGATCTGCTTAGCTGGTTTAAAGGGAACGATCGCCCACCCGCCCCCGCCGGAAAAGCGCTGGAGTTCAGCAAGCCTGCCGCCTGGCAAAATAACCTGCCACTGACGCCAGCAGATAAAGTCTCCGGTTATAACAACTTCTATGAATTCGGGTTGGATAAAGCCGATCCCGCCGCTAATGCTGGTAGCCTGAAAACCGATCCATGGACACTGAAAATCAGCGGCGAAGTGGCAAAACCATTGACCCTCGATCACGATGATTTAACCCGTCGCTTCCCGCTGGAAGAGCGTATTTATCGTATGCGCTGCGTAGAAGCATGGTCGATGGTGGTGCCGTGGATTGGTTTTCCGCTGCACAAATTGCTGGCGCTTGCCGAACCCACCAGCAATGCGAAGTATGTCGCTTTCGAAACAATTTATGCACCGGAACAGATGCCAGGCCAGCAGGACCGCTTTATCGGCGGCGGGCTGAAATATCCTTATGTCGAAGGATTGCGTCTCGACGAAGCAATGCATCCGCTCACACTGATGACCGTGGGTGTTTATGGCAAGGCGTTACCGCCACAAAATGGCGCGCCGGTGCGACTGATTGTGCCGTGGAAATATGGCTTTAAAGGGATTAAATCGATCGTCAGTATTAAGCTGACCCGCGAGCGTCCGCCAACCACCTGGAATCTGGCAGCGCCTGACGAATACGGTTTTTACGCCAACGTTAATCCGCATGTTGATCACCCGCGCTGGTCACAGGCTACCGAACGATTTATTGGTTCAGGCGGCATCCTCGATGTACAGCGCCAGCCAACGCTACTGTTTAATGGTTACGCCGAGCAGGTGGCATCGCTGTATCGTGGCCTGGATTTGCGGGAGAATTTCTAAATGCGTCTGACAGCAAAACAGGTGACATGGCTGAAAGTTTGCCTGCATCTTGCCGGATTGTTGCCGTTTCTCTGGCTGGTCTGGGCGATCAATCACGGTGGACTGGGTGCCGATCCCGTGAAAGATATTCAGCATTTTACCGGTCGCACTGCACTGAAATTTTTGCTGGCGACCTTGTTAATCACACCTCTGGCACGCTACGCAAAACAGCCGTTATTGATACGCACTCGCCGCCTATTAGGCTTATGGTGCTTTGCCTGGGCGACACTGCATTTAACCAGTTACGCATTACTGGAGCTGGGCGTGAATAATCTGGCGTTA
The DNA here is from genome assembly GCF_046486495.1 of Escherichia sp. WS3227_2. Lineage (NCBI taxonomy): Bacteria > Pseudomonadati > Pseudomonadota > Gammaproteobacteria > Enterobacterales > Enterobacteriaceae > Escherichia > Escherichia sp. WS3227_2. The sequence goes on along the minus strand of NZ_JBJQLG010000009.1, from coordinate 579 downwards.
TTAGGTAAGGAGTTAATTACCCGGCCTTATTTAACGTTAGGAATTATCAGCTGGGTTATTTTGCTTGCTTTAGCGTTTACTTCAACCCAGGCGATGCAGCGAAAACTCGGCAAGCACTGGCAACAGTTGCATAATTTCGTCTATCTTGTCGCGATCCTGGCCCCAATACATTATCTGTGGTCAGTGAAGATTATTTCACCGCAGCCACTCATCTACGCTGGGCTGGCGGTACTGCTTTTAGCCTTACGGTATAAGAAGTTGCTTTCCCTTTTCAACCGGTTACGCAAGCAGGTTCACAACAAATTATCTCTATAACTTGATATTGCCGACAAAGTACGCGTTATCCCTGCCGGATGCGGCGCGAGCTGAACTGCACCCCAAATGTTGGACATAATCTGACATCTGAAGGTGCAGTTTATGAAACATTCATTTGAAGTAAAACTTGCCGCTGTAAATCATTACCTGGCTGGTCATGCAGGCATCATTTCTACGGCAAAACTCTTTCAACTTTCTCACACCAGCCTCTCACACTGGATTAATCTTTTTCTTCTTCACGGTCCTCGGGCACTGGATTGCAGA